>JAYOAN010000008.1:0-22712 GCA_038104285.1 Halieaceae bacterium | reverse complement strand
CATTTGGGTTTTCCAAAAGAAACTCACCAAAAGCAGCGCCCATTGCTTGCTCAACAATTGGCTTCACTTCGCTTGAAACGAGCTTATCTTTGGTCTGCGACGAAAACTTAGGGTCTGGAACTTTGACCGAAACAATTGCAGTCAAACCCTCACGAGCATCATCGCCCGTTGTATTCACCTTTGCTTTCTTCGCAAGACCTTCTCGCTCAATGTAACCGTTGAGACCGCGTGTTAGCGCGGATCGAAAGCCTGCCAAGTGTGTTCCACCGTCACGCTGAGGAATATTATTTGTGTAGCAAAAAATGCTTTCCTGGAATCCATCATTCCACTGCAATGCCACTTCCACGCCCACGCCGTCATCACCTTGAGACTCAAAGTGAAACACCTTGTTAATCGGAGATTTAGCTTGGTTAAGGAAGTCTACGAAGGCACTTAAGCCTCCGTCATAGCAATAGGTTTCGCTCTGACCACTGCGCTCGTCAGATAACACGATCTTCACGCCCGAGTTCAGAAACGCGAGCTCTCGCAAGCGCTTGGCCAATATATCGAAGTGAAACTTGATATTGGAGAAAGTATCCGCGGAGGGCTTGAAGCGAACCGAAGTGCCGGACTCCTGCGTGTCACCTATGACAGCTAGGGGCGCATCTGGAACGCCATGCCTATAAGTCTGCTCGTGCAACTTGCCCTGCCGGCGAATGGTGAGACACAGCTCTTCAGACAACGCATTCACAACGGATACACCAACCCCATGGAGGCCGCCCGACACCTTGTACGTATTATCGTCGAACTTACCGCCAGCGTGCAGAACCGTCATGATGACCTCTGCCGCAGAAACACCCTCTTCGTGCTGTTCTGTCGGTATACCTCGACCGTCATCACTGACACTAACGGACTCGTCTGGATGAATAACAATATCGATCTGGCTGCAGTGGCCAGCTAGCGCCTCGTCGATTGAGTTATCAACAATCTCGAACACCATATGATGAAGGCCCGTACCGTCATCGGTATCCCCGATATACATACCTGGACGCTTTCTGACAGCATCCAGGCCCTTTAAGACCTTAATGCTGGACGAGTCGTAATTGGTTTCTTCTGCGCCGGGTGTTGTGTCTTCCATGAGATCTCCTTTCACTCACCCCTATTATGCCACTTAATTCGCGTCTGTGATCGACCCATGTTCCACGTGGAACACATTTGATAGTGCATTTTGTGTCCAAGCAGACGGACCGGACGCATCAACCATTGTTGCCAATACTTGAAACCCGTCAGACACCATGTTCCTGAAGAGACCGGCTGCATTTTCAGCGTCGAGCTCAGCCGCCACATCATCAACCAAAAGCACAGGAGAAACCCCTGTCTCTCGCTGTATTACCCTTGCCTGCGCCAACTTAGTTGCCGCCATCAAGACCTTCATTTGGCCTCGCGATAGCACCTCGTGTGCAGGCAACCCCTCCACCAAAAAGACAACATCGCCCCTATGTGGTCCAACCTGCGTAAAGCCCCTTTGCCGATCGCTAGCCACGGCGCCTGCCAGGGCATCAGTCAATGACCGGCCCTCAGCCCACCCACACCGTTGGACTAGCTGCCACTCAGGTAGAGACACCTGCATATCGATCAAGACACCCTTGAGCGCTTCGGATAAGGCTGCCACTGCGCGCGCCCGTGAAGAAACCAACAGCTCCCCTGCCGCCGCCAAATCATGAACCCACACCGAATCATCAGATCCATGGCGCTCGCGCAGAAGCGCGTTGCGCTGTTTGAGTGAATGCATGTAGCGACGGGACGTCTGCGCGAAACTTTGTTCCACGTGGAACACAAAGGAGTCAATAAACCTCCTGCGACCTTCAGGACCATCGCGGACAACATTCAGAGCATCGGCGTTAATCACAACCAAAGGCATCGCTTTAGCCAGCTCTGATAACGCTTTAACGGGCGCCCCCCCAACCCGGGCCTCGCCACTGCCCCCGCGGTTTCGGCGAACCCCTAAGACAAGCTTAGACGTATTGATCAAATGACCCACCACCTGAACAGCTTCGGCCTCACGATTTATGACGTTGTCTATACGGTGCGTGGAAAACGGCTTTCCCGTACCGAGAAGATGAATGGCGTCGAGGATGCTCGTCTTACCAGCACCGTTCTCACCTATGAACGCCGTCACCCCATTTGACAAAGGCAACGACATTGAGACGATGTTTCTAAAATTCTCAATCGATAGCTGATTAAGCAACGCTTTGAGGCGCCTTAGAGGCGCATGGGCATTACAACGTAGAGTGCTTCTGCCTCGCCACTTACCGCCTCGCCCTCTTCAATGAGTGCAGAGCTCGCTGAGTCAGACAGGGACATACGCACTGTCGACCCTGACAACACACCCATCACATCGAGCAAATAGCTAACGTTGAATCCCACCTCGAGCGAATCGCCAGCGTAATCTACGGGCACAGACTCTTCCGCTTGCTCTTGTTCGGGGTTGTTTGCGGTGATCTCCAATGAGCCATCGGAAAGCGAAAGCCTGACCCCGCGGTATTTTTCGTTAGAGAGAATGGCTGTCCGCGTAAACGCTTGCCGCAACTCCGAACGATCGCCTGAGACGGCTTTGTCTGGGGATTTGGGTAGCACTCTCTCGTACTCAGGAAACTTCCCATCAACGAGCTTGGAGGTGAAAGTAAATTGATCCGTCGCGGCGCGAATATGGTTCGAACCAACTGTGAGCGTCACCGAGCCATCACCATCGAGCAGCCGCGCCAACTCTAAGATGCCCTTCCGCGGCACAATAACAGACTTATCGTCCGCCGAAAGCTCGCCTGGTGCTGTACACAATGCTAATCGGTGACCATCAGTTGCCACAAAGCGCAAACGACCTGCTTTGATCTCAAGGTACATACCATTCAGGTAATAGCGAACATCCTGCTGCGCCATCGCAAAGCCGGTGCGCTCAATCATTTGACGAACCAGCGACTGCGAAAGCTCAAGGTCTACTTCACCCTCGCCGGCTTCCACTGTTGGGAACTCAGCCGCGGGCAACGTTGACAGCGTGAAACGACTTCTTCCCGCTTTAACGGTTACGCGACCGTCCTCAACGCTGAAACTAATATCAACGCCGTCGGGTAAGCTTTTGCAGATATCCACTAACTTACGCGCTGGAACGGTGATATCGCCGTCTGGCCCAGAATTGACGACCTCAATACGGCCAACGAGCTCTACTTCTAGGTCTGTTCCCGTCAAGGACAAGCGATTACCTTCGAGGCTCAACAATACATTAGATAGAATCGGGAGTGTTTGCCTGCGCTCCACGACGCCAGCAACCAAATTAAGTGGCTTGATAAGCGCATCCCTAGATACCGAAAATTTCATTCTTTTGTTCTCTCTTTTTCAGCAACCCGCTGCGAAATCACGTAGTGAGCAAACGTAGCAGGTTTTTGTAATCTTCCCCAATATCGGACGTGGTTTCTCTCAGCTCCGCTATCTTACGACATGCGTGCAACACTGTCGTGTGGTCACGACCACCAAATGCATCACCTATCTCGGGAAGGCTGTGGTTTGTCAGCTCCTTAGATAGCGCCATTGCCACTTGTCTAGGTCTCGCAACCGACCTGTTTCTGCGTTTTGAAAGCAGGTCCGCTACTTTTACCTTGTAGTAATCAGCCGCAGTTCGCTTGATGTTATCAAGCGAAACCTGCTTGTCTTGGAGCGCTAATAAGTCTTTAAGGCTTTCCTTTATAAGCTCAATATCAAAAGGCCGGCCCGTAAAGTTTGCACTTGCGATAACACGTTTCAAAGCGCCTTCAAGCTCACGAACGTTTGATCGTATCCGCTGTGCGATAAAAAACGCAGCTTCATGAGAAATGGTGATTCCTGACTGCTCAGCTTTCTTCATAAGAATCGCGACACGCGTCTCGAGTTCGGGCGGTTCAACTGCGACGGTCAGTCCCCAACCAAAGCGACTCTTTAATCGCTCTTCAACACCATCAATCTCTTTGGGATAACGGTCACAGGTCAAAATCATCTGCTGGCCGCCTTCGAGTAACGCATTAAAGGTATGGAAGAACTCTTCCTGACTGCGATCCTTGTTAGCGAAAAACTGAATGTCGTCGATTAGCAAAGCATCAACCGATCGGTAGAATCGCTTGAAGTCATTTATCGCGTTTAGCTGAAGCGCCTTTACCATGTCAGCCACAAACCGTTCGCTATGTAGGTACACGATTTTAGCGTCAGGCTTGCGCTGCCTCAGTGCGTTGCCCACTGCATGCATCAAGTGCGTTTTACCCAAACCTACCCCGCCGTACAAAAATAAGGGGTTATAAGCGTCGCCAGGGCTTTCCACGACTTGCTGCGCTGCCGCTAATGCAAGTTGGTTGCTCTTGCCCTCAACAAAACTTGAAAACGTATAATTTTCAACGAGATTGTGTTGGTGTGAGGGAACTACCGCTTTGCGATTTACCGAAGGAACGGCGACCGGCGTGTTTATTTGAAAGGGCGCATCGCGATGCGTTATTTCAACGTTTGCACTTCGTGCTGCTATCGCCGGTGATCTCGAGTTTTTGTCTCCAACATTACGCTCGCCGGTTATCACCCTCACGCTGATATTTTGTGCGTCTTTGCTAAGCAAAGATAAACATTCGTTTATCAGGTGACTGTACTTATCCTCGACGAAGTCTCTAATGAATCGGTTCGGTGCACTCAATATAAAAGCAGTCTGATCTTGCACAAGCGTCAGCGGCCTCACCCACGTATTGAATTGAACCTCTGGCACCTCGTGTTTTAGTTGAGCAAGACATTCATTCCATAGGCTTTGATTATCTGCATGGGTTTGGTTTGTAGATGGTTGCTGCATTTTATTATGTTGTCTTAACCGTTGGCGTTCGTAGGTCACAGGCAGCATAGAATGTGCCGCCCAAATTTAATGTCGCGCTCACAATCATCACCAAACAACGCTACCGTGTAAGGCTGCGCCCAATCGGAACATAGTTATCCACAAATTTATCTTCAGATCAAGGATAATTAAATTCAATCTTTTCAATAGCTTATATTTTTTTTTGGAAAACTTCTGAATTTTAAAAAATCAACCCTTGAAGATAATTTTATTGTGGATAACTTATGTATAACTTATGAGTTATTTGTTGTAAAGTCGGATTGAAATACATCCATTCATATGGCGATTGCTGTTTTATAGGATCTGGAATGTTAGTGGCTGCTCACAGAAAAATATTTTTTGTATAAACAATCAGGCCGCTTGTTCTGCGATTTGTGGCTAATTGCCTATTGCTAGTGACGGCTGACCTACCTATACTCCCGCCCCCAATTTCACGACTGTCTACCTAAGGCAACTAGTATGAAGCGTACATTTCAACCCAGCGTTCTCAAGCGCAAGCGCAGTCACGGTTTTCGTGCACGCATGGCCACAAAAAATGGTCGCAAGGTCTTAGCGCGTCGCCGCGCGCGCGGACGTCTTCGCCTGTCTGCATAATTTGCGATGGGCACTTCGCCCATGAGCTTTTCGTTCCAAAAACAAAAGAGACTCCTCGACAAACACGCTTACAGCGCCGTCTTTGATGGACAGCCTGTGAAAGCTGGAGTTTCTTCAGGGACAGTGCTTACCGTTCCCTCCCCACACACTGAGTCACGACTCGGTATCATTGTCGCCAAAAAAAGCGTCCGACGGGCAAACCAGAGAAACCGGGTAAAACGCGTTGTGCGAGAGTATTTTCGACTGAATCCTCTCCCCGCACCTACCGACCTAATATTCCTGGCTCGGCATGGTATCGCAGACAAATCCAATGCTGAGTTGCGAGCTGACCTCGCGATGATTTGGAAAAAGCTGTCGAAGAAAATAGCAGTAGCAAAATGATCGCCTTTATCAACCGCGTATTAGCGTCGCTAATAGTTGTACCGATAAAACTGTATCAATTGTGCATCAGTCCTTTTATAGGGAGTCGATGCCGCTTTTACCCAAGTTGTTCGGCATATGCTGTCGACGCGATCAGCTCGCATGGCCCTGTTAAAGGTATCATTCTTGGCATAAAACGTATTTCTCGCTGTCATCCATGGAGCGACGGCGGTTATGATCCTGTTCCGGACACTACTGACCAGCCAAGCAGAAACGACTAACACACCGAGGATTCAATGGACCCCGTACGCTTATTACTCATCAGTTCGACTGCTGTTCTCTCGCTGATGCTGCTGATCGAATGGAATCAATATTCAGACGACTACGCCAAAGATCAGGCTGAGCGTTACGCCGCTGAGGTGTCAAAGGCGCCACCAACATCGCCAACCTATAACAGCAACAACGTTGATACACCTGCTACTCAAGGTGTTTCGGATATTCCCTCTGTTGTGTCAGCTATGACACCCGCTCCCTCGAGCATCGATAAAACAGGACTCGCCTATCTAGAAACTGACACCCTCAATATCACTATCAGCACCGATGGTGGTGATGTTGTGGACGCTTCTTTACCTAGGTTTCCAATAAGACTAGACACACCGGATCAACCCTTCCTTTTGCTCGAATCGAGTGCTTTCCGAACCTATGTGGCGCAGAGTGGGCTGATTGGTCCTGACGGGATTGATGCGAGCGGTAAGCGCGCGCAATACCTGTCTATCGGCACCGTGGTAAATGACGATAACAGTCAAACCCTCTCGCTGGCTTGGACAGGAAATCGCGATGACAGCCTACAAGTGATCAAGAGCTTCACTGCGGCAGACGACCGCTACTTCATTGATGTGGAATACACTATTACTAATTCAGGCTCGTCCCCTGTATCAATGACTTCTTTCGCTCAACTAAAAAGAGATAACACGGAAGCGCCTGATGCCAATGTTGGTTTCGGGGTAAGTCCCTACTTGGGTGCCGCACTTACGCAGCCCGAAGAACGCTATACAAAGCTTTCCTTTTCGGACCTAGCCGACGAACCCTTTGCAAAAAAATTGCCCGCGGGATGGGTGGCTATTCTGCAACACTACTTCGTGTCTGCTTGGATACCTGCGCAAAATCAATCGCACGACTTTTTTGCGAGTAAACTGTCCAGTGGTGACAACGTCATCGGTTTCAAAAATCCATCAATTACTGTCCAGCCAGGTGAAACCACAACCATTTCACAAAGGTTATATATAGGTCCAAAGGATCAAGTCGCACTCGCCGAAATTGCGGAGAACCTTGACCTCGTTATCGACTACGGCTGGCTATGGTGGTTGGCGCAGCCTTTGTTTTGGCTACTTACGTTCATACAAACCTTTGTCGTGAACTGGGGTCTTGCCATCATCATTCTCACAATCGTGGTGAAACTTGCCTTCTTCAGATTGTCTGCGGCGAGCTATAAATCAATGGCAAAAATGCGAACGGTGCAGCCAAAAATTCAAAGCATTCGAGATCAGTACGCGGACGATAAGAACAAACAGCAACAAGCGATGATGGAGCTCTGGAAAAAAGAAAAAATCAATCCTATGGGTGGGTGTTTACCCATGCTCATTCAGATGCCTGTGTTCATTGCGTTGTATTGGGTGTTACTCGAGTCAGTTGAATTAAGGCACGCCCCCTTTATTCTTTGGATCAATGATCTGTCGGCCATGGATCCCTACTTCGTCCTACCCATACTCATGGGAATCAGTATGTATCTGATGCAACGCCTGAACCCTGCACCACCTGATCCGATGCAAGCGAAAATCATGCAGTACATGCCAATTGCATTTACTTTTCTGATGATGTGGTTCCCAGCAGGATTAGTTCTTTACTGGCTCTGCAATAACTTGTTGTCCTTCGCTCAACAATACGTTGTGACTCGACAGATCGAACAAGCAGCCCGCTAGGGCTGCCATAACATTCCCATAGAGTCTCGCTAGCTTGGCAGGATTAGAAACCGACACCATTGCCGCTGTTGCCACCGCAAGAGGCAACGGCCCAGTGGGTATCATTCGCTTGAGCGGCCCGGGAGCTTTAACGATTGCTCAAACCATCACAGGTTCTGAGTTGAAAGCGAGGTTCGCACACTACACATCATTCACCGATTCAACAGGCTCCACGTTAGACACCGGTATCGCCCTTTACTTTCCTGGACCTAACTCCTTCACAGGTGAAGATGTCGTCGAACTCCAAGGACATGGCGGTCATATCGTTCTACAAACGATTTTAAATTGTTGCCTTAGCTTAGGCGCTAGAGGTGCTCGACCGGGTGAATTCTCTGAGCGTGCATTTCTCAACGGGAAAATCGATTTATTGCAAGCAGAAGCCATTGCTGACCTGATTTCTGCTGAAAACGAGACCGCAGCTAAGCTCGCTAGCACATCGCTCAGCGGTTCCTTTTCGGGTTACGTCAACACACTTTCTGAGAGACTTACCGAGTTACGTGCGCTTACCGAAGCATCAATCGATTTCCCAGAGGAAGATATTGATATTCTCGCGCGTCATTCCGTTATACAGCGACTCGAAGAATGTAAAGAAACTCTGTCCGTACTATTAGATGAGGTGTCCAAGTCCCAACGCAAAACACAGACATATACAGCGGTACTGTATGGCGCACCTAATGCAGGAAAGAGCAGCCTACTAAATGCCCTCGCGCACGATGATGTCGCAATAGTTACTCATTTAGCGGGGACCACTCGCGATACATTGAAGCAAAGCATCAATATCGGAGAGCTAACGCTAGAAATCATCGATACAGCGGGCATTCGAGAAACTCAGGACGTCATCGAAAAAGAAGGCGTAAAACGAGCCAAAGACAGCGCAGCCCTCGCTGACCTCATAATCCACGTCATCGATGACACTGCTCAAACTACTGGTGTCAGTCACATTGATTATCAGACAGAGAACAACTTAATCCTCTACGTCCGTAACAAAATAGATCAATCTGGCAGATCAGCCGGCCTTGGTGTTTCGATCGACAACGTCACCGAAGTTGGGGTTAGCGCCAAAACCGGCGATGGCTTATCAACGCTGACGGAAACGATTGAGACCTTATTGCTCGGCCAAGGCCATCAAAATAGTCAGTTCAGTGCACGACAACGACATATTGAAGCACTCGCTGAAGCTAATAAGAAACTGACGGAAGCGTTGGCTGCGTTCGATATTCACAACGCTGCCGAGTTACTATCTGAAGACCTTAAATTAGTCCAAAGCTCGATAGACTCCCTCACTGGAAAAGTATCGAGTGACGATATTTTAGGGCAGATTTTCAGCTCTTTTTGTATCGGTAAATAACAAACTACCCACACGTTCACCCCAAGTTTTCAACTGTGTGACATCGATTCGCTGTCATCGCCAACTTTTGTTGATAACACTGTGCAGAACCTTGCCCACAAGGCTGTGAATGAAACTGTGTGTATTTTCAGGGGAGTAACACGTATCTAGGAGAATCAAATTTATCCAACGATCATTAAGGGCTTTTTAGGAAGAAATACGTCGCTTATCAGCCCACTTGTCCAACCGCTATGAGCCCGTCACCTAGACGTTTTCGGAGGTTATACACAGATATCCCTGTCTCTAATAATTACAACAACAAAGTATCTTCTCTCTAAAAAATATATTTATTTAATACTTGGCTTTAGAGCAAGGAATTGGATTTGCTGCCCATAAGGTACTGGTTCGTAAACTAACTTGCTCGAGGAAAACACCTACTCGTTTTATATAGACGTAAAACGCAACGCTAGTAAGCGGCAACGGGCCACAAATCAACATAAGGTCTTTTTGCATTGTGGGTCTCGGGATTGAAGACAGCCTCTAAACAACTAAATTTTAAATTGTTTGATGCGTTTCACTCCGTTCCTCTTGTTTCTCAATGTTTAAAGCCAACTTTGACCAATGACACCGAACTTAAGTTATGGCGAAAATATCCGTATACTCGCGCGCCCCATCGGAGGCGATGAATAGTGACTACCGCTAATCGAACATATGACGTCGTTATTGTCGGCGGCGGACATGCTGGCACTGAAGCTGCATTAGCTTCGGCGCGTGCCGGATCGCGCACGCTTCTTATCACTCACTCCATAGATACCCTAGGGCAAATGTCGTGCAATCCAGCTATCGGTGGGATTGGCAAATCGCATCTTGTTCGAGAAATCGACGCTTTGGGTGGTGCAATGGCACGAGCTACAGATCACGCTGGTATTCAGTTTCGTGTTCTTAACGCTCGGAAAGGTCCAGCAGTTCGAGCAACGCGGGCTCAGGCCGATCGAGTTCTCTACAGAAACGCCATTCGGCAAATCTTGTTTGCAGAAAAAAACCTAACGATTTTTCAGGATGCAGTAGACGACATCGAACTTGATGGAACTTTTGTTTCGGGGGTTCGCACAGCGACGGGTATTCGCTTCCAAACAAAAGCCTGTGTTCTGACAGCCGGTACGTTTTTAAACGGTAAAATTCATATAGGCCTGGAAAATCAGACGGGGGGTCGCATGGGTGATCCGGCTGTTATTACCTTGGCTGATCGTTTGCGCGAGCTTTGTCCAAGAACAGGACGGTTAAAAACAGGAACACCACCGAGAATCGACGGCAACAGTGTCGATTATTCGGGATTACAGGAGCAGTGGGGTGATGAGCCACGTCCGGTGATGTCGCAACTTGGCTCGATTGATGAGCATCCAGAGCAAGTTTGCTGCTGGATTACAAAAACCAATGAAGCCACTCATGACATCATTCGCAGTGGTCTTGATCGCTCTCCCATGTTCAGCGGAGTAATCGAGGGCACGGGTCCAAGGTACTGTCCCAGCATCGAGGACAAAATCCACCGGTTTGCTGATAAAAACTCGCATCAGATTTTTTTAGAGCCGGAGGGTCTGACAACAACTGAGTTGTATCCCAATGGCATATCAACCTCACTGCCCTATGACATTCAAGACGCTATGGTGCGAACCATTCCCGGTCTTGAGAATGCGCATATAACGCGTCCGGGTTACGCCATCGAATATGATTATTTCGATCCCAGGGATTTACGGCACGATCTTCAAACACGAGAGATTTCCGGTTTGTTTTTTGCAGGTCAAATCAATGGAACAACGGGTTATGAGGAGGCAGGAGCACAGGGTTTATTAGCCGGGTTGAATGCTTCTAGGTTCATGCGTGAGCTTGAGTCTTGGGAGCCACGAAGGGATGAGGCATACATAGGTGTTTTGGTTGACGACTTAGTCACCTTAGGGACATTGGAACCCTACCGAATGTTTACATCGCGCGCAGAGTATCGTCTGCAATTGCGAGAGGACAATGCAGATGAGCGCCTGACAGACTTAGGTCGTAATTTGGACCTAGTGAAGGATGAGCATTGGGCACAGTACGAGGCAAAGCGTGTCTTAATAAGTGAGGAATTAAAGCGCCTAGACACAACCTTTATCCACCCAAATACAGACCAGGCAGATTCACTAAACCCCAAACTAACTTCGCCGCTCACTCGGGAGTATTCAATGGCGGATTTAGTCCGTCGGCCGGAGCTTGGCTATAGGGATGTCGCTGGTCTCAAAGGAGAGGCTGTCTGCGATTCGGCCACAGCTGACCACATTGAAACGCGAGTGAAGTACGCTGGCTACATCGCTCGGCAGCAAGATGAGATCAATCGCTTAAAGCGCCACGAAAATACGGCAATTCCGAAAGATTTTGATTTTACGCAGGTGAGTGGTTTGTCGAATGAAATTTGTCAAAAGCTCGTGGATCATCAACCTGAGAATCTGGCTCGAGCAGGTAGAATTCAAGGTGTTACTCCATCAGCCTTGTCCTTACTTCTTGTTTACTTAAAGAGGGAGTCACAACTTCCTAATATTGCCAGCGCAAGCAATGGCTAGTGCTGCGAAAGACGTGTTGGCCCAGGGAATCACTCTGCTCGGTGCGGAGCAGGCTAATCAGCAAGCGCTCAACGAGTATTTAACGCTGCTCAACAAGTGGAATAAGCCTTTTAATCTCACGGCCGTAAGGTCAGAGCGCGATATGGTGATAAAACACCTTTTGGATAGTCTCTCGGTCGCACCCTACCTATCGTCAGTAAAATACGTTTGTGACGTTGGCACTGGTGCTGGTTTGCCGGGAATACCGCTTGCAATTTATTTTCCAGACACGCAGTTTGTTCTCTTAGACAGTAACGGCAAAAAAACGCGTTTCCTGGAGCAAGTGAAGAGTCACTTAGCTTTGAATAACGTTGAGATTGTTCAAGCCCGTGTTGAGAGTTTTCAACCACGAGCGTTATTTGACGGAGTGATTTCTCGCGCATTTGCTGATTTGAACCGCATGTGTCGGGTAACACATCACTTGCTAGCTGAGGGAGGCCTTTGGTTTGCGATGAAATCGCAAACAGCCGAGAGTGAGATATCGGGCTTGGATTCCACGTTCACTTTGCAACAGCGGATCGATTTAAATGTGCCCTTTCTTAGCGACGCAAGGATGCTTGCTGTCGTTAAAAAGGGCGAGAGCAAAGAATGAAAATAATAGCGATAGCGAATCAAAAAGGTGGTGTGGGGAAAACCACAACTAGCGTCAACTTAGCTGCGTCACTTGCGCAGATGAGCAAGCGCGTGTTGTTGGTCGACATGGATCCACAGGGCAATGCGACCATGTCCTCGGGGATCGAAAAAAACAGCGTAGAGTTCTCGATTCTTGATTTATTACTCGAGGAAGTTGACTTCGAAAATTGTACGATCCCCTCGCCAACGGGGAGCTTTGACGTTATCCCTGCTAACGGTGACTTAACGGCGGCAGAAGTTGAGTTGATCGACGTTGATGGAAAGGAAAAACGGCTGAAAGGCGGCTTGGCAAAAGGCGAGCATCGTTACGACTTTGTACTCATTGATTGCCCCCCGTCTCTCAATATGTTGACGGTTAATGCCATGGTCGCTTGCGACTCTATTCTTATAACAATGCAGTGCGAATACTTTGCATTAGAGGGCTTGTCCGCTCTTCTTAATACCATTCGTAGAATCAACGAGACAGTAAATCCGGACCTTGAAATAGAAGGTATTTTGCGAACCATGTATGACCCAAGAAACTCCTTAACAACCGAAGTGTCTGAGCAACTCTTTGGTCATTTTGGTGATCTGGTCTATCGCACGGTTATTCCGCGTAATGTGCGCTTAGCCGAAGCTCCGAGCCATGGTGAACCAGGCATAATCTACGATCGGTACTCGCGAGGTGCTCGCGCCTACATGGCATTAGCAGAGGAATTTTCGCGCCGACAATAAGTCGCTGTTAAGGTATTTCGTATGACAACGAAGAAAAGAAAACTCAACCGTGGACTCGACGCTCTGTTGGGAACGGAACTTACGAGGCAAAAAACGGGTGAAACAGCGACCTCGTCAATGACTACCCCTACTGACGGTGAGTTGAGACAAATTCGACTCGAAAAATTACAGCGTGGCAAGTACCAGCCCCGAATTGAGTTCGATGAGGCTGCGCTAAATGAGTTAGCTGAAAGCATCAAAGCTCAGGGTGTGATGCAGCCCATCGTTGTTCGATCAATATCAGCGGATCAATTTGAAATCGTAGCGGGTGAGCGTCGCTGGCGAGCGAGTCAAATAGCAGGCTTGGATAGTATTCCTGCCTTGATAAGAGACATCAGCGATGAAACGGCTATCGCGATGGCGCTTATCGAGAATATACAGCGCGAAAACCTTAACCCTATGGAAGAGGCTCGAGCTCTGAAGCGATTGCAGAGCGAATTCGATCTCAGCCAGCAGGAAGTCGCAAATGCTGTCGGAAAATCTCGGCCGGTAATTGCCAACCTTCTTCGTCTCTTATCGTTGGAATCGGGGGCCGCTGAGTTGTTGGAATTGGGACATATAGACGCAGGACATGCAAAAGTGCTTCTTGCACTCGAAGGTAGCCAACAAGTCATGGCGGCGCGAAAAGTGGCTGATGCAAAGTTATCAGTGAGACAAACCGAAGCACTTGTGAAAGCACTGTTAAACCCGAGGGATTCAGAGCTAGACGTACAAACAGACCCCGATATCGACCGTCTGGAACGCAGGCTGTCGGAGCAGTTTGGTACAAAAGTCAGTATTGAAAATAAAAATGGTCGTGGACGGCTCATTATTCAATACAGCAACCTAGACGTTCTAGACGGAATTCTCGGTCGTATCCAATAAAAATTGGCATTTTGCTTTGTTGATGCCTTTTCCCAATTCGAATAGACTTGCGCGCGCTTGAGAACCCTTAGCTCTAGGAGTGCCTGGCGGTGGAGTACACGCGGAAAAAGCTGGCTCATCACCTGTTACGTGCGCTGTCTTACACGAGCGTGGTTATTGGGGTTCTCGCAATAAGCGCATGGATGTTATCGAGCTTCAATGCTGCGATTGCGTTGTGTGCGGGGGCGGCCATCATTGCGGGTCCTCAAGTTTGGTTAGCAATGAGTATGTTCAGCCGTTTTGGTGCGCAAGCGCCGACGCTACTGGGAATAGCGAAATTCAGTCTCAGTGCATTGTTGTTTGGGGTTTGGTTTGCCAAAGCTCAAGATCCGCAACCCGTGCCTCTATTCTTGGGTTCGATAGCGGTTTTAGTGTGCAGTCCGGTTTTTTACTACCTGGCAGCAAAAGAAGAGAATTGATTTAAAAGACACGTGTATAAAGCGTGTTTTTGAACGGGGCAGCATTTAATGGCGGCAGCTGGTCAAGAGCAGACGGTTTCAGATTACATCGTTCACCACCTCACAAACCTTACTTACGGTAAGTTACCTGAGGGTTTCGAGCGTTATGATGGTCAAACTGTAGGCGCGGGTGGTGAATGGACATTTGCACATGGCGCTGACGAAATTGCAGTCATGGGCTTCAATGCACTCCACGTTGACTCGCTGGTATGGTCAATAGGTCTGGGCGTTATCTTCTGTGCGCTGTTTCGTTGGGTGGCTGTTCGCGCTTCCGCGACAACGCCAGCAGGTCTCATTAATTTTATCGAAATGATTGTCGAATTCATCGACAACCAAGTGAAAGACACGTTCCACGGTAAGAATAAATTAATCGCGCCGCTGTCACTGACGATTTTTGTGTGGGTGTTCCTCATGAACTTGATGGATTTGATCCCCGTTGATCTGGTACCAGAAGCGCTGATGCTTGCGGGTGTTGAGTATCAAAAGATAGTTCCCTCTACCGACCCGAATATCACTATGGGTATGGCGCTTGGCGTATTCATTTTGATGCTGTTCTACTCGATCAAGGTGAAGGGCTTCGGTTTTGTTCGTGAGCTGACGATGAACCCGTTCAATCACCCTGCGTTTATTCCAGTCAACCTCTTTATGGAAGTGGTTGGCTTACTGGCAAAGCCTTTCTCATTAGGCCTGCGTTTGTTCGGCAACATGTATGCCGGTGAAATGATCTTTATTCTTATTGCAGCACTTTTTGGTGCTGGCGTTTTGTGGATGTTACCCGCGGCACTGCTTCAATTGGGCTGGGCGATCTTCCACATTCTAGTGATTACGCTTCAGGCGTTTATCTTCATGGTTCTTACCATCGTGTACCTCAGCATGGCGCACGAGGACCACTAATTTCTGAACTTCCATACTAAGACTCAATAGGAGACAACAATGGAAATGATCTACATCGCAGCTGCGATCATGATGGGCTTGGGCGGCATGGGTGCTGCTATCGGCGTAGGTATTTTGGGCGGCAAGCTCATCGAAGGTTCAGCGCGTCAGCCTGAACTCGCCTCACGTCTTCAAGGTACTTTCTTCCTAGGCGCGGGCCTGGTTGATGCGATCCCCATTATTGGTGTTGGTATCGCTATGTACCTCATCTTTGTGGTTGCAGGCTAAAAAACCTTTTTCCTCGCCGGCGTTGCCGGCGTGTGTGAAACCCACAGGAGAAAACTGTGAACATTAATCTGACCATCATCGGACAGATGATAGCCTTCCTAGTGTTCGTCGCATTTTGTATGCGTTACGTTTGGCCGCCTATTTTGGCTGCTATGGAAGAGCGACAGCAAAAAATCGCTGACGGCCTCGCCGCTGCAGATCGCGCAAGTCACGACCTTGAATTGGCACAGAAAGAAGCGGTAGATCGCTTGTCCGAAGCCAAGAAAGAAGCGGCGGCTATCGTTGATGCGGCAAATAAGCGTGCAGCGACCGTTGTTGATGAGGCAAAAGCTGCTGCGGTTGTAGAGGCTGATCGTGTAAAAGATCTGGCTTCAGCTGAAGTCGAGCGAGAGAAAGCCCAAGCGAAAGAGCAATTGCTGTCGCAAGTAAGCACACTTGCGATTGCTGGCGCAGAAAAAGTTTTGGGTGCAGAGATCGACGCTGATAAGCACGCTGCACTTTTAGAGCAGCTGGTTAAGGAGCAGTAAACGTGATCGAGCCAACAACATTGGCAAGACCTTACGCTCGCGCTGCCTTTCAGTATGCAGTTGATAACGGTGCCGTTGATTCATGGCACGGTGCCTTGGAAACGCTGGCGGCCGTTGTGGCCGATCCGACTGTAGCTGAGGTTTTGGACGATCCTGCAAGTACCGCTGCGCAACGTGCGGACACTGTGTCTGCAGTATTGGGCGATGACATACCTGCAGGTGTTGCTCACTTTGTTGCAGTGATGGCCGAAAACCATCGGCTGATGTTAGCGGCGGAGGTGGCAGCACTTTTTGCCGAACTAAAATCAGCGCTTGATGCAGCAGCTAATGTAACCGTAACTAGCGCATTTGACGTTCCGGGCGCAACACTAGACCAGCTGTCAGCAACACTGACAAAGAAGCTGGGAAAAACAGTCGATATGACTGTGGAAACAGACCCCTCTCTTATTGGGGGAGCCATTATTAGAGCTGGCGATATGGTTATCGATGGCTCAGTTCGTGGGCGCTTGCACAAGCTAGCGACTACGTTGAAATCTTGACAGAGGAACCGGTCATGCAACAACTGAACCCGTCAGAAATCAGTGACATCATCAAGCAGCGTATTTCGCAGCTGGATGTTGCTTCACAGGCGACAAACGAAGGCACTATCGTTTCGGTAACGGACGGTATTATCCGAATTCACGGCCTTACTGAAGTTCAGTACGGCGAGATGATTGAGTTCGAGGGCAATGTATTTGGTCTTGCACTCAACCTAGAGCGCGACTCTGTGGGCGCGGTAGTTCTTGGTGATTACAAGCAGCTCGCTGAGGGTCAGACTTGCCGCTGTACTGGACGAATTCTCGAAGTACCTGTTGGTCCTGAGCTTCAAGGCCGCGTTGTCGATGCGTTGGGTAATCCAATCGACGGCAAGGGTGCGATTGAAGCAACCATGACTGATGCGATCGAAAAAATCGCGCCCGGTGTTATCGCGCGTCAGTCGGTTGATCAGCCCGTACAGATTGGTTTGAAAGCGATCGACGCAATGGTACCCATCGGTCGAGGCCAGCGTGAGTTGATCATTGGTGACCGCCAGGTGGGTAAAACAGCGATCGCGGTTGATGCAATCATCAACCAGAAGGGTACAGGTATTAAGTGTATCTATGTTGCTGTTGGACAGAAGGCATCTTCGGTTGCGTCGGTTGTGCGTAAACTCGAAGAGCACGGCGCAATGGACCACACTATTGTTGTTGCGGCCAACGCTTCTGACCCTGCGGCGATGCAGTTCCTTGCGCCGTTCGCGGGTTGCACGATGGGTGAGTACTACCGTGATCGCGGTGAAGACGCGCTTATTATTTACGATGATTTGTCGAAGCAAGCGGTTGCTTATCGTCAGATCTCATTGCTTTTGCGTCGTCCGCCCGGCCGTGAAGCTTATCCTGGTGATGTTTTCTACTTGCACTCGCGTCTCCTCGAGCGTGCTGCTCGTGTAAATGCGGATTATGTCGAAGCATTCACTAACGGCGAAGTTAAAGGCCAAACGGGTTCGTTGACTGCATTGCCAGTCATTGAAACGCAGGCTGGTGACGTTTCTGCGTTCGTACCGACAAACGTAATCTCGATTACCGATGGTCAGATCTTCCTCGAAGCAGATATGTTCAACGCGGGTATCCGTCCTGCAATGAACGCCGGTATTTCAGTGTCTCGTGTAGGTGGTGCGGCACAGACGAAGATCATCAAGAAGCTCTCGGGTGGTATTCGAACAGCACTTGCACAGTACCGCGAACTCGCAGCGTTCTCGCAGTTTGCTTCTGACCTGGATGAAGCAACCAAGGCGCAGCTCGAGCACGGTGAGCGCGTCACAGAGCTTATGAAGCAGAAGCAGTATGCCCCGCAATCGGTTGCTGAAATGGGACTCTTGCTCTACGCCGCGAACGAAGGCTATTTGAAAGCTGTTGAAGTCGAGAAAGTCGCTGATTTTGAAGCTGCGTTGTTGTCTTACATGCACGCCGAGCACGGTGCACTGATGCAGGAAATTGCAACTGATGGTAACTGGAACGACGATCGCGAAGCGGCGTTTAAATCTGGTTTAGACACGTTCGTTTCAACACAGACTTGGTAATTAGCCATGGCAGCTGGTAAGGAAATTCGCACTAAGATCTCGAGTATTCAAAGTACTCAGAAGATCACTAGTGCAATGGAAATGGTCGCCGCGAGTAAAATGCGCCGCGCGCAGGACCGCATGGAGGTGGGTAAGCCTTACGCCCGTCGCATGCGTGCTGTTATCGGACACATTGCAAATGCTTCGGCCGAATACCGCCATGCGTACATGCAACAGCGTGATGTGAAGCGCGTGGGTTACGTCATCGTGTCCTCAGACCGGGGGCTTTGTGGCGGTTTGAACATCAACCTGTTCAAGCAAGCGTTGCAGTCGATGAAAGAACACTCTGACGCTGGGCACGATGTTGATTTGTGCTTGATTGGTGGAAAGTCTCAGGCTTTCTTTGGCTCTGTTGGTGGCAACGTCGTAGCCAGTGTGCGCGATATCGGCGAGGAGCCAACGGTGGAGCAATTGATCGGTGCGGTGAAGCACATGCTAGATGCCTACGTGAGTGGCACGATCGATAAGCTATACCTGGTGTCTAACGACTTCGTTAACACCATGACTCAGTCGCCAACGGTCGAGCAATTGCTACCGTTGGAGGCAGACGCGCAAGAGCAGTACGCGCATCACTGGGATTACATTTACGAGCCAGATGCTCGTGAGTTGCTCGATGGGCTTTTGGCGCGTTATATCGAAGCGTTGGTTTATCAGGCGGTTGTCGAAAACGGTGCCTGTGAGCAGGCGGCGCGAATGATCGCTATGAAGAATGCCACTGACAACGCGGGTGAGCTTATCGACGAACTTCAGTTGGTTTATAACAAAGCGCGTCAGGCAGCGATTACACAAGAGCTTTCAGAAATTGTGGGCGGCGCGGCCGCTATTGGATAAGCGTGCGAGCGCAAACTTAGATTTATAACGGCGCGATCGGTATGCGCTGCAAAATTGCACAGAGGACTCAAAAATGAGTAGTGGAAAGGTTGTACAGGTTATTGGCGCGGTTGTTGACGTTGAGTTCCCTCGCGACAGCGTACCTAAGGTATACGATGCCCTGACTATCACTGATAAAGGCTTAACACTCGAAGTTCAGCAGCAGCTGGGTGATGGCGTAGTTCGTGCGATTGCCATGGGTTCTTCGGAAGGTGTGAGCCGCGGGCTTTCGGTGGATAACACGGGCGCACCTATTTCGGTTCCTGTAGGAACTGAGACGCTTGGTCGCATCATGGATGTATTGGGTAATCCAATTGACGAGCGCGGTCCTATTGGTGAGAAAGAGCGTTCATCTATTCACCGCGCTGCGCCAACCTACGAGGAGCTAGCCGCTTCTGAGGAGCTGCTCGAAACCGGTATTAAGGTAATTGACCTTGTATGTCCATTCGCCAAGGGCGGTAAGGTTGGTCTCTTTGGTGGTGCGGGTGTTGGTAAAACCGTAAATATGATGGAGCTCATCAACAACATCGCAACCGAGCACTCTGGCCTATCGGTTTTTGCGGGCGTGGGAGAGCGAACGCGTGAAGGAAACGACTTCTACTACGAGATGCAGGAATCAAAAGTAGTCAATGTCGAAAATCTTGACGAGTCGAAAGTAGCGATGGTTTACGGGCAAATGAATGAGCCACCCGGCAACCGTCTCCGCGTTGCATTGACGGGTTTGACGATGGCTGAGAAATTCCGTGATGAAGGTCGTGATGTTCTGTTGTTTGTCGACAACATCTACCGTTACACCCTCGCAGGAACTGAGGTGTCGGCACTTCTGGGTCGTATGCCATCAGCGGTGGGCTACCAGCCTACACTCGCTGAAGAAATGGGTGTGTTGCAGGAGCGTATTACTTCAACGAAGACAGGTTCGATTACATCGATCCAGGCCGTATATGTACCAGCGGATGACTTGACTGACCCTTCACCTGCAACCACCTTTGCGCACTTGGATTCAACGGTTGTATTAAGCCGTGATATCGCTGCAAAAGGTATCTACCCTGCGGTTGATCCACTCGACTCGACATCGCGTCAGCTCGATCCGCTGATCATTGGCACCGAGCACTACGAAGTAGCTCGGGGCGTCCAGACAGTACTCCAGCGTTACAAAGAGCTGAAAGACATCATTGCCATTTTGGGTATGGATGAGCTTTCTGAAGAAGACAAGATGACCGTGGCACGTGCACGAAAGATTGAGCGTTTCTTGTCTCAGCCTTTCCATGTAGCCGAGGTCTTCACGGGCTCACCCGGTATCTACGTATCGCTGAAAGATACAATTACAGGCTTTAAGGGCATCTTGGCGGGTGAATACGATCACCTTCCTGAGCAGGCATTCTACATGGTGGGCTCTATCGAGCAGGCTGTAGAGAAAGCCGAGAAAATGAGCGCTTAATCGGAGGCGTAAATGGCACTGACCATTCACTGCGATATTGTTAGCGCAGAAGCTCAAATCTTTTCAGGCCTCGTCGAGCTGTTGGTTGCCAACGGCTCTGAAGGTGAGCTTGGTATTACCTACGGCCACACGCCATTGCTAACGAACCTGACGCCAGGATCCGTTCGCGTTGTGACGCAAGGTGGTGGCGAAGAGGTCTACTACGTTTCTGGTGGCTATCTCGAAGTCCAAGGTGACGTTGTGACGATCTTGGCTAACACGGCTGTTCGAGGTGATGACCTCGATGAAGCGGCGGCTGAAGAGGCTCGAAAAGCTGCTGAAGAAGCACTTGCCAATCAAAGTAGCGAGCTCGACTATGGTCGCGCATCGGCACAACTAGCCGAAGCCGCCGCTCAGCTTGCAACGCTGAGAAAGCTCAAAAATCGCGCGGGTCGTTAAGCCCGCGCCATTTTTTCTCCAGCAGGACAAAGGTTTCGTCGCCTTTGTCGCCCGTTTTTTTCTGAGACCTATTACAACTAGTACTTGTAATAAGGCTATGACATTCTCGGTCCCGAGCTTTGGACTGTAATTAACTATGCTTGAAGTAATCGTGCTCGCCGCTGGTCGTGGTACGCGCATGCGCTCATCGATTCCGAAGGTGCTTCACACGCTAGCGGGTAAGCCCTTAATCAACCACGTGTTAGATACTGCGCGCAGCATCGATGCCGAAAAACTGCATGTCGTCGTTGGATACGGCGCCGAACGGGTGTCTAAGGCTATTGCGGCTGATGACGTTACTCCCTATGTCCAATCTGAGCAGTTGGGAACGGGCCATGCAACGCTGGCTGCCGCACCCCACTGCCAAACGGACAGTACGGTCCTCGTACTCTTCGGTGACGTGCCTTTGCTCTCAGCAAACACCCTTGCGCGGGTGGTTGCAGCTGCCGAGTCGGGTCCTGCCTTGCTCGCCGCATCGATGGATAACCCCCATGGCTATGGCCGGGTTATTCGGGATGCCACCGGTGCATTCGCCCGGGTAGTCGAGCAAAAAGATGCAAGCCCAGACGAATTATTAGTGCGCGAAGTGAATACAGGTGTGCTTGCCGCTAAAGCTCAAGATCTGAACAACTGGTTGTCCCTAGTGACCAATAACAACGCGCAGGGAGAGTATTATTTGCCTGATGTGCTGGGATTAGCTGTGCAGGATGGCCATTCGGTGGAGGTAGTCGTGACGGATGATGAGATTGAGACGCAAGGCGTGAATGACAGAATCCAGCTTGAAGCGCTCGAGCGATCGTTGCAGTTGCGACAGGCTGAAGAGCTTATGACCGGCGGGGTGAGACTGTCGGACAAGCATCGTTTCGATTTACGTGGCCGCCTGAATTGTGGTGAAGATGTCTCGATTGACGTCAATGTGGTTGTCGAAGGTGACGTTCGAATCGCTAAGGGTGCGGTTATCGAAGCCAACTGTGTGCTGAAAGATTGCACGATTGGTGAAGGGGCGATCATCCGTGCCTTCTCTCATATCGAGGGCGCGTCGGTCGGCGCTGATTGCCAAGTCGGTCCTTACGCGCGACTGCGCCCCGGGGCCGAGTTATCGGAAAAGGCTAAGGTTGGTAACTTTGTTGAAGTTAAGAACAGTCGTTTTGGTGAGGGAGCTAAGGCAAACCATCTCGCTTACGTTGGCGACGCTGAAGTGGGTGCTGGCTCAAATATCGGCGCCGGTACCATTACCTGCAATTACGATGGCGTTAACAAACACCGGACTGAGTTAGGTGAAAATGTTTTTATTGGCTCCAACAGCACCTTGGTGGCACCGCTTAGTGTTGAAGACAACGGCTTTGTCGCTGCCGGCTCCACAGTCACCTCTAAGGTAGGCGAGGCTGAGCTCGCGGTAGGTCGTGCAAAGCAACGCAACATTAAGGGGTGGAAACGCCCAACAAAGCGCAGCAAAGATTAACTGAAGAGAAGAGGTTTGGTATGTGCGGCATAGTGGCGGCGGCTGCGAGACGAGAAGTGTCAGAAATTTTGCTCGAGGGTCTTAGGCGACTCGA
>JAYOAN010000124.1:2829-4707 GCA_038104285.1 Halieaceae bacterium | reverse complement strand
GCCGAGGGCTTTGGTCGCGTCTTGGCTTGTTTAGACCCCGCGACACCTGAAATTGCCGAGGACTGTGAACTCGTGAACAACCCAACGGTGCTCTCGTTTTTGGAACTCAGAGCCAACGTGGAGCGCCGACCACTCGTAGAGGACCTGAGCTACTTCGGCAACGACAGAGCCGTTGAAAGGCAGTACCACTTCGACACTTGGCAGTCGATCAAAGACGCTGCAGAGAGGCACAACGAACCCGGCCTTTTCACCACGTTCGCAGCCTACGAGTACTCCCCGGCGATGGTCGATCGCGGTAAGCACCACCGAAACGTCATTTTTCGGGGCAGCGTAACGCCTGATTACGCGGTTTCCGCCTACGACGCCGACTCTGAGATTGATTTGTGGAAACAGCTAGATGCGAACTGTGGCGAGGGGTGTGAGTTCCTTACCATCCCTCACAACCCCAACAAGAGCTGGGGCTTGGCCTTTGCGAGCGAAACCATAGACGGCATTCCCTACACCCGCGACGACTGGCGCCTCCGTGAGAAATTTGAGCCGCTGGTTGAGATGTTCCAGATAAAAGGCAACTCCGAATGTGTAGTGGGCTTTGGTGCCACCGATGAGGAGTGCGGATTCGAGCAGTTCTTTCCTGTCTGCGAGGAAGGCCAGACTACGCTGTGTATTCATCCCACTTCAATGGTGCGCGATGGCCTTAAGAAGGGATTAGCGCTCGAGGAAGAGCTGGGGTTCAACCCCATGAAATTTGGGCTTATGGCCTCTACCGATACGCACAACTCCAATCCCGGCGACGCTGAGGAATGGGACTATCGAGGTGCAAACGCGTGGATGGGATCTCCGGCCAAAAACCGGCTTGAAGACGGTATGAGGCAGCCCAAGGTCACCAACCCAGGTGGTCTCGCTGCAGTCTGGGCCCCTGAAAACACGCGCGATGCGCTGTTCGATGCCATGAGCCGTCGCGAGGTTTATGCCACCAGCGGCACGCGTATGTCGCTTCGGTTTTTTGGCGGTGCCGATCTAGCCGTAAATCTTGTCGAAACAGGAGATCTTGAGGCTGCTTACGCTACCGGTGTCCCCATGGGCGGAACATTGTATGCAGCCGATGAAAATGCAGCGGCACCCAGGCTATTTGTGTGGGCAACACAAGATCCAGATAACGCACCGCTTGCGAAAATTCAGATCATCAAGGGCTGGCTCGAGAATGGCAAAGCAAGGGAAAAGGTCTTTGACATCGCCTGTGCACAGGTCGATGCGGAAGGTGAATGTGTTTCAACCGAGGCCCCCGTTAACCTGAGTAATTGCGCTTGGTCAGAAACGGCGGGCGCGCCTGAGCTTCGAGGTGACTGGGTAGACCCTGATTACGATGCGTCACACAACGCGTTTTATTACGCGCGCGTCGTTCAAATACCCACCTGTCGCTGGACAACCTATGACAGTCTGCGACTCGGACTTACACCGCCTACGGACGTACCCGCAACGGTCACTGAAATGGCATGGAGTTCACCAATCTGGGTCAGTGCTAACGATCAGTAGCGTCTGAGGTGAGGCTTTAAGGCGCGTCGGGCTCTGTATCCTCTGAATCCCCTGACTTGTTCTTGTCTGGATATCGGAAGTCGAGCTTTTGAGACTCGTTTTTATTGCCCGTTGGCTCGTCGGCTTCCCATCGCGCACATTTATCGATCGCAACGTCACCCTGCGGGTCAGTAACTATGTTGGCGATGTTGTAATCACCGGCTCTCAGCGCTGCGCGCGGTGTTACTTCCTCGCTTAAACACTTCGGAAAATAAGGCGCCACATCCAAACCCAGCTCTTCTTCCAGGGCGGCCACCTCGCGCTCTTCAGGCGTGGCACAAGCGCCTATTACCGTGGTGATGAGTA
>JAYOAN010000124.1:0-2729 GCA_038104285.1 Halieaceae bacterium | reverse complement strand
AATTTGCCTGCGGATAGGAATCGTTAGCTTATGACGGACTCACCGTATTTTCGAGGCCCCTTTTCGCCCGACCCACCTTCGGTAATACTCTTATCAAACAACACCGATAAATGCAGGCTGGTATGACACTCACAATGAAACCTCTCACTCGATCTTTTCTACTTTTAAGCGCGCTACTTTCTAGTCTTGCTGTTCTTGGCTTGGCCGGGAAGAGCGCGGCGGCCTCGGACCTCTCCGTCTTCAAGGCGGAAGATGTTTTTGAGATGGAGTACGCCAATGATCCTCAGGTGTCTCCCGATGGATCGCGGGCGGCCTATGTGCGAACGTCTATGGACATCATGACGGACCGCGGGCGGCGAACAATTTGGGTCGTGGATTCCGATGGAGGCAATCACCGACCATTGGTCAGCGGGTCGGGCAATTTTAGTTCACCTCGATGGTCCCCCTCCGGTGATCGGCTCGCTTATTTGTCTAACCGCGACGGTAAAACGCAGTTGTTTGTTCAGTGGTTAGACGGCGGCGAGACGGCAAAAGTTACCACCCTGCCCCAATCACCTCGCAGCATTGTCTGGTCTCCTGACGGGACGCAGATCGCCTTCACACGGTTCGTTCCTGCGAAACCACCGACCTTGGCAGACATGCCTGCAAAGCCAAAGGGCGCTGAATGGGCGGAGCCTGCAACCGTTGTCGATCGAATGACCTTTCGACGTGATGGCGGCGGCTATTTGCCCACCGGCAATAATCAGGTGTTTGTTGTACCGGCGGACGGCGGGACGCCGCGGCAAATGACGTTTGGGGATTACCCCATCAGTGGATCCGTCTCATGGATGCCTGACAGTCAATCAATTATTTTCTCGAGCAATCGCCGAGAGAATGTCGAGTATCAGCCTCGACAAAACGACCTGTTTGCAGCCTCACTGGAGAATGGCGAAATCACGCAAATGACCGATCACGCGGGCCCTGAGACCAATCCCGCGGTCTCGCCCAACGGACGCTACTTGGCCTACACATCAGCTGCTGACACCCGTCAGGGCTACAACCGTGGAGACCTCAGAATCAAGGACTTACGGACTGGCGAGAGTCGTTCGCTGACAGCTAACCTTGATCGCTCGGTTTCCGATGTTCAATGGGCGTCCGATAGCAAAAGCCTGTGGATCAGCTATAACGACCTTGGCATGAACCGAGTCGCGGAAGTGGATTTGAAGGGAAAACTTGAGCAATCAGACGTTGTCCTTGGTGGCACAGCGCTCGGCCGTCCTTATACCAGCGGGGCCTTCTCTGTTGGTGGCAAGAACAGGCTCGCCTTCACTTTGGGTCGCGACGACCGCCCAGCGGATCTCGCCTTATTACAGCCAGGCAAAGCCCCCCGAGTGCTCACGGATCTCAACAGCGACCTTATGGGCCAACGTGAGATGGCTCGTGTTGAGCGAATGACCTGGGCATCGTCACACGACGGCCTCGACATCGAAGGCTGGATCATGAAACCACCCGGTTTTGATCCTGAGAAAACCTACCCAATGATCCTCGAGATCCATGGTGGCCCGCATTCGGCTTATGGACCTAACTACTCGACAGAAGCGCAACTCTATGCGGCGGCAGGCTATGTTGTGTTCTATACCAACCCTCGCGGCAGCACGAGTTATGGCGAAGAATTTGCAAACACCATCGACCTCGCCTATCCGGGCTATGACTTTGATGACCTCATGTCAGGGGTCGATGCACTGATCGAACGGGGCTATGTCGACTCAGATCAACTTTACGTTACCGGAGGCTCTGGCGGCGGCGTTCTTACTGCATGGATCGTTGGAAAAACCGATCGATTCCGCGCAGCTGTGGTGGCCAAACCTGTGATCAACTGGGCGAGCTTCGTATTAACGGCGGATCTCAACTATTACTTTGCGACCACCTGGTTTGACGCACCGCCTTGGGAGGACTACGAGGGCTATTGGAAACGCTCACCCCTGTCTTTGGTAGGTAATGTCTCAACGCCCACGATGCTACTCACAGGCGAAGCGGACTATCGAACACCCATGAGCGAGACAGAACAGTATTATCAAGCACTGAAACATCGGGGCGTGGATACGCTGATGGTAAGAATCCCTGGCGCGAGCCACAGCATTTACGCGCGCCCATCGAACCTTATCGCCAAGGTCAACAACATCTTGGCGTGGTTCGAGAGGTACAGCGGCACTAGCGACACCGAATAGCGCTTAGGGACTAACAAGCGATATGTAATTAAAAAACCGCTCGCTCAGACCAACAGACAACGAACGACACGAGTCACAAGAATAAGGTAAACACATGCGATTACTCATAGCAGCGCTAATAACGGCACTGACCACAAGTGCTTTTTCACTTCCCGCACAGGCGGCGACAAAAGCGCAGATAGAAGCGTTTGTGGATCGACTCAAGTCAGGTGACCTCGACGCCAACGTCTTGCTCTACCCAAATGCTGACAGACGGGTTGCTTTTGCCCACACCAACGCGTGGATGCCAACGAGACCGCTCTACCCCTCTGCCTCGCCTTATGCGTTAGAGACAAAGATCGATGACAACCTCTCCTCAGTCACCTATACGGTGGATGGCGAGACTTTTACCGTCGCTGACCTACTCAGCCGTGAGCCACTGATGGGAATGGCTGTCGTTGACGGTAACACCATTAAGCTGGAGCATTACGCAGCAGATCATGGTCCCGAGTCAGTCTGGATCTCTTTTTCAGTCACCAAGTC
>JAYOAN010000123.1:2649-4767 GCA_038104285.1 Halieaceae bacterium | reverse complement strand
TCACCCCAACGGTCCATAACCATGATCGGTGTCGCACCGCAGCGCTCGACATTCTCTTTCATGCGACCGCCAAACACACCGTTCTGGCATACGATCACCTTGTCGCCACACTCCACAAGATTGACAAAGGCAGCCTCCATTCCAGCCGAGCCCGGTGCTGAGAGTGGAATCGTCAGCTCGTTCTCGGTTTGAAAGGCGTATTGCAGCAAACCCTTTACGTCATCCATTAACTCAACAAAAAGCGGATCCAAGTGACCAATCGTTGGACGCGCTGACGCCGCGAGCACCCGCGGTGAAACATCTGAGGGCCCCGGACCCATCAAAGTGCGTACGGGTGGATGAAAGGTCGATGACTTAGCTTTTGATCGTGACATGCTGCCTCCAAAGTAGGGACGAAATAATGCACTAAGCAAAGTAATGATGCGACTCGTGTGCATCATTTGACTGAATACATGTCATTCGATTTGGTCCAGCGAGCGAGCATCCGTACACTGCGCAGATGACAAGTACGCCCATTCTCTATTCCTTTCGGCGCTGCCCCTACGCGATGCGCGCCCGCATGGCGATCGCCTACGCGGAAGTAAACGTAGGCTTACGTGAGGTTGTCTTGAAGGACAAACCACCCGCTATGCTCGAGGTTTCGCCAAAAGGTACCGTGCCCATCGTTATTGATGTCGACGGTAGGATCATCGAAGAGAGTCGCGACGTCATGCGATGGGCGCTTGATAAGAACGACCCCGACGCTTGGCTGGCTGGCTTAGGGCTTGACGATCCTCTGATATCGGCCTGCGATAATGACTTCAAGCACTGGCTCGATCGCTACAAATATGCGGTTCGATTCCCGGAGCAGGATGAGATCTGGTACCGAGGGCAAGCTGAGGCCTTTTTGGCCACGCTAGAGACGAGACTCGAAAAGGCTCAGTTTTTAAACGGCCATGCACTTAGCGTCACCGACATAGCCGTCTTCCCGTTCATTAGGCAATTCGCCAATGTCGATCTCTCCTGGTGGGACGGCAGCCCCTACCCTCATGTTGCGCGATGGCTAGATGGCCTCGTCTCGAGTGAGCTCTTTGTTAGCGTGATGAAAAAGTATCCACAGTGGCGAGACGGCGAACCAGAGATCCCGTTTCTCGCCTAGAGATAAGATTCAGCTCATAGCTTCGCTGCTGACCAACTCGCCTGATTAATCGCCGCTTTCGCATCGAGTTCAGCGGCTTCAAAGGCACCACCGATGATTTCAACACTCGTAGTACCGTCATCGAGTTCGTCGAAAAGTTCACGCAGTGGTTCCTGACCGGCGCAGATGATCACCGTATCTACATCTAAGCTAACCGGCTTATCCTCGATCATGAGGTGCAAGCCATCATCATCGATCATTCGATAATCGACACCGTTGATCATATTCACGCCGCGGCGACCCAGGGTGGTTCGATGCGTCCATCCTGTTGTCTTACCCAGACCACGGCCAACGGGCGTGCTCTTTCTTTGAATCAGGTACACCTCGCGGTCGGCGCTCGCCACCTGAGGCTCAACACCCGTGACGCCGCCACGTGGGTGATTTTCAAAATCGATACCCCACTCCTTTGCAAATACGTCGATGTCGAGTGCTGCTGATGGGCCCTCGTGCGTGATTAAGTCAGTGACGTCAAAGCCAATGCCACCTGCACCAACGACAGCGACTTTTTTACCGATGGGCTTGCGTCCCATGATGGCATCGATATAACCAACCACCATCGGATGGTCGATACCTTTAATGCTGGGGACCCGCGGTGTGATTCCCGTGGCGATAACCACATGATCGAAGCCCTGATTACGCAAGTCCGCCGCACTAACCCGGTTACCGAGTCGGACATCAACATTGAGCTTATCGAGCATTTTAGTGTAATAGCGAATCGTCTCGTGGAACTCCTCTTTACCCGGAACGCGCTTCGCCAAATTAAACTGGCCGCCAATCTCCTCCGCCGCATCAAACAAAGTGACCTTATGACCGCGCTCGGCGGCCACCGTCGAGTAAGCAAGACCCGCAGGGCCAGCACCAATCACCGCCACCGATTTTGCATCAGTCGTTGGCTCATAACTCAGCATGGTCTCGTGGCAGGCACGCGGGTTAACCAAGCA
>JAYOAN010000123.1:0-2549 GCA_038104285.1 Halieaceae bacterium | reverse complement strand
CCGCCCCATTCGTCGGTTCGCTGATTGGTCTTTTCGACTAGGAAGGTCGACAACAGATAGCCTGCAGATCCAATAATTTCGACGCCGTCGTAGCCTGCCTGTTTGGCCAGGCGCGCACAGTTGGCGTGATCGGCAATTTGCTTCTCAATACCTTCCGCATCCAACTCGTTGGGCGTTAGCTTGCTAATGCGCGAGCGAATCTTGGAAGGCGCAACCAAATTAGGGTTATGCGCAAGCGGTCCCATATGCAGAATCTGCATAACAATTTTGACGTCGGGGTCTGCCGCATGGACTGCATCTGTTACTTGACGGTGCCCGTTGGCCTCGCGCTCGGTGTTAAGCTTTGAGGCGGCAAAGACCGGGTTACCATTCTCGTCATAAACCGCGACACCACCCTCTTCATTCGGCGAAATACCGCCAGTAATGATCATGCCGATGCCGCCAGCTGCACGCTCAGCGTAGAAAGCAGCCATGCGCTCGAAGCCATCCGGCATTTCTTCAAGACCGGTGTGCATTGAACCCATAATCGATCGGTTCTTGATCGTCGTGAAGCCAAGATCTAACGGTTGAAAAAGGCGTGGATAGTCGGTCGTTGTATCGATTAATTCTGCGGTGCTCACGAGAAGGCCTCCTTGTTTATCAATCCAGCGTATCAGGATATTCGCGCTTTCATAGTCCCTGCACTCGCATTGCACAGACCCTGCCCAGTCCTCTGCGCAGTAGATATTGCTGAATTCTTCACCGGAATGAGCGCCCTGATTCAAATGCCGACTAGGACTGCATTCTTCACGGATGTATTTAGCTCAATATTTACCTGGTTCACTGTAGATCCTCTCAAAACCCACGGTGGAATCTGAGAAGTGTTTGGTTGGCTCCACAACCGCCTCATAAACAGCGCTTTTTACAGTAGCAACTAAGGTTGATATCAAAGCAAAGCAACACATCACTCGCTTTTCATACCCCAAAAAACCCACCAAACCTTTGAATCGCAAGACTGACCATGCACACTGAAGCAAATCAATAATAAGCGCTCACCTATGGATGTTCTCAAAAGCGACTCACCCGTCATTGTTTACCTAGATATCAAGAGCCCATATGCGTTTATTTCCGTAAAACCCACCCTCGCGCTTGAGCGAGAACTGGGACTTTCGTTTGACTGGCGACCCTACACGCTCGATATACCCAGTTATTTAGGGTCAGCACGCAAAGAGAAAGGTACGGTCGTTGAGTCCAGTGGTAGAAGTCCAAAAATATGGAACGCCATTCGCTACGCCTATATGGATGCCCGGCGGTACGCTGAGAAGCAGGGTTACGTCCTGAAAGGCACTGAGAAGATCTGGGACTCAAGTCTCGCGAATATGGGCATCTTGTTCGTCAATCTCTACTTCAGAGATCGAATCCCCGGGTACCTAGAAGCGGTTTATCCACCGTTCTGGCGAAGAGAGTTAGATATCGAGGATATCGAGGTCGTTAAGCAATGCTTGGAGGATGCAGGCGTCGATAGCTCGGAGTTCGAAGCTTTTGTCGCTGGTGAGGGCAAAGCCATGCACGACAATATTCTCGAAACACGCTTCGATGCAGGTATGTATGGTGTGCCTACTTACGTCGTTGGCGACAACATCTTTTTCGGTCGTGAGCACCTGCCTTACATCCGCTGGCTACTCTCAGGTAAATCAGGTCCAGCACCTGATGTCGCAAACGAGGTGGTGAGATGATTAAGGCCTATATCGACTTCAAGTCACTTGAGTGTTTCCTCGCGATTGGACCCATGATCGCGCTCGCAGAAGAGTTCGGGGTAGCGATTGACTGGCAGCCGTTCTCAAGTCGCCCCCGTGCATTACCGACACAGGTCGATGACGAAACCGTAACTCAAACCCATCACCGTGTAAGGGCAGAGTCGGAGCATCGGCTGAGACATCTCTACGCGGAGGTCCGCGGTTATGAGATCCCAAGCGAATCCGCCACAGAAGACGCCACTAAGGCATTAATTCGTCTTAACCAAATAACAGGCGATCGGACTGCATTTGTAAAACAGGCGTTCGAGGCGTGCTGGCTGAAGAATCAAAACCTCGACGACGCGAACCTTTTAGATCAAATTTGCCTGGCGGCATCAGCTGTGTACGACTCAATGAAAGATGACCTCGAAGAAACTCAAGCGATTGCAGAAGAGGCCGGACTCTTTGATGCGCCTACCTTTGTTATCGATGGGCAGCTATTCATGGGACGAGCGCACATCCCGTGGATGCGTGAGTTACTGCAGCAAGCGTAGGGAAACTTAGAAGCAACAAGTCCCTCTTTGCCAGAAAGTGCTCATCATAAAAGACGCTGTTAATAAGTGGCGCCTGTCATTAAAGGCGCTACTCGTAAAATGAGGCAATCTTTTCCAAAGGTTTCTTAATTGTCGCGGCTCTGGGGACCATCGCATCAGCTGCAGGGTGACCAACTACCAACAAGATCATGGGGCGCTCGTTCGAGGGACGCTCGAGAATTTTATTGAGAAACTTCATTGGGCTTGGCGTGTGTGTCAACGTCGCAAGCCCCAACTCATG
>JAYOAN010000122.1:0-4769 GCA_038104285.1 Halieaceae bacterium | reverse complement strand
ACGGTCGATCTGGCCGTCTTTTTCCCATTGCACATGCTGCTCGTAGGCTTCCTCCATGAGGAACTTACGAACCATATCCCTGAAAACATCGTGGTCTGAATCAAATATGTGACGTGGAATCATGCCTTAAACCCTTATCATTGAAATTACTTGACGCTCCTTTCTGCCCCCAAAGGCACTGCATCTGAGCGGCTAGGAGTCTAACGATATCAGCGACCGCCCACCACTATTCCGCGAGCGAATACGCTCAAAACTTAATCGCGTTTTGAACGTAATGGCACTGTGATAGTGATTGAGTCCTTGAAAGAGATCGAGTCGCGCCTCTTTGGAGATCTGCTTTTGATGGCCTAGGACTAGACGGCCAAAAAAACTAGCCGACTCGGCAAACGAACTAGGCTAGGTTCGCGGGTGCTTTCGCGCATAAAAAGGAAGCGCCACTAGATAGGTCAGACTTAAGATCGTCAGGGTTTCCCACGGGTAGATGAGAAGACTCGCAATTAACAGAGTAAACATCGGCACTACCAAAAAACCGTAGTTCTGAGAGACCTTAAGCGACTTTAGGGACAGGGTCGGCACCTGCGAAACAGCGAGAAATCCGCAGCCAATGAGGTACATCGAAATCAGTGCTGGAGACTGGCTGACAAAGTCGAACTCGAGCAGGTAAAGGTAGACCGGCATCAAGGTAAGCAACGCAAGCACGGGCGCAGGAACACCCTCGAAGGTCTGCGATGTTTCCGAATCCTCGCTCGCGTTAAAACGCGCCAAGCGATAGGCACAACATGCGGCCACGAGCATGATCGCCACCCAGGTGAAGTCCACTCTTGTCGACTGACTAAACAGCGCGAGGTGGAGAATCAATCCGGGCGCAATGCCAAAATTAAAAAAATCAGCCAGGGAATCGAGTTCCTTACCGATACGCGAGGTTGAATTGAGAGCTCTCGCTAGTCTGCCGTCCAAGCCATCCATAATCATGGCTACTACTAGGGCGATGACAGCCAGGTCGATGCGAGCGTCTAGCGCAAATCGAACCGCGGTAAGCCCCACACAGACCGCCCCCAAGGTCATCATGTTGGGGATGAGATTGGCTAAACGGTCGCGCCCTCGCACAGGGCTTCCGTTAGGCTGGAGCTCAGAACTCACTTTGAAACGCCAACCTGTGCAGAGGACTCGTCTAGTCTCGCTAGTACCGTCTCGCCGGCAACCATGGTTTGTCCCAGACAAACCGCTGGCGCAACGTTCTCAGGCAGGTAGATGTCAAGTCGGCTACCAAATCGAATAAGACCAAACCGATCACCCGCTGCGAGGGTGTCGCCCTCCTCTACAAAGCAAACGATACGACGCGCAACGAGACCTGCGATTTGTGTGATACCAATTGCAGTTCCATCCTCACGCGTGATGGTGATCGAATTGCGTTCGTTATGCTCCGAAGCTTTGTCGAGCGATGCGTTCAAGAACTTGCCGTGGTGGTAAGTGACGTTCGTCACTGTGCCGTCAATGCAGGCACGATTCACGTGGCAGTTGAAGACGTTCATGAAGACTGAGACGCGTGTCAGCGGCTTATCGCCTAAGCCCATCTCCTGAGGTGGCGTCACCTCCTGAATGAGCGACACAACGCCATCTGCAGGACAGATAACAAGATTATCTCCCTGAGGCACAACACGAACCGGATTGCGGAAAAAGTAGTAGCACCAGACAGTCAGTCCAACACCGATCCAAAAAAGCGCTTCTGAGAATAGTCCCAGGACTAACGCAATGGCGCCAAAGATAGCGACGAATTTTCGTCCCTCGGGGTGCATCGGAACGACCACCGCATCCATCATATTCATATTTTGCCCCATACCGCAGTTGCGATATCTACTGCTAAGTCAATTTGTGATGCGCAAGTATAAGAGGTCTGAACCGACTGTCGAGTTTACTTTTTCATAAAGCACGCGGTGAATAAGCCGGAATTCATGTCGGCGAATGTTGCGTAAAAAGTGATAAGTAGGTGTTTTTCCTTGCCTCGCATCGCCTACTCGCGGTGCCCAGAGATACCCAAGCGTTTTCCATCAGCCTGCAGACATGGCCAAGGCGGGGTACCGCGACCCAACTCAGTCTTCTCTCTATTTCGAGCTGTAGCTAGAGCCCTAGTTTGAGCCCTGATTCGAGCCCTAGTTCGAGCGTCCTAACTCGGGAGGGAATCCAACCAGTGCGTCTAAGGAACGCGGGCGATATCGCTCCAAAAGCGATATGAGTATTGCTGCGGACTCGTCATCGAAAAAGCCCGAGTAGTTGGCAGGCCGAAAGTGCATTTGGAACGCACGAACTGCGAGCTGGGATTGCTCATCCTCGGCACCCGTAACCGTAACTTTGTAGCCATACGCCAACAGTAAGGCTTGCTGTTGCTCGATGGTTAGGGGGTGCTGACTCATTAAGCTTACCAGCTCGATCACACGACTCTCATCAAACCAGGCCCCAATCCCCGCATCGAATAGTTGCTTCCAAGGGAATAAGGGCCCCGGATCGACCTTTCGGGTGGGTGCAATATCAGCATGACCCACAATCGCTTCGGGGCGAATATCGGGGTGCTGCTCGAGAGTTTGGTTTAGTAATCGCACTAGCAGATCAATTTGCTTACTGCCAAACGGTTTAAACGCGCAGGCAGTGGCAAACTCGGCGCTGTTTCCCAGAGTCGCAATGTCTTCATTGCAGCCAGACTGGTTAACGATCTCAATACCAATCGACTGGTCGTTGAGACCTGTTTTACCCGCCCAATAGGATCTACCTGCGTGCCAGGCCCTGTCTGACGTTGACACCAGATGGTAAACACGAAGTGTGTCACCAGAATAAGTTAAGTCACCAAACTGTGGGATGACGTAATGCGCGCTGACGCGCCGCTCGGTCTCTCCCGTCAATATCGCCATAGAGCGGGCAAAATCCTCCGAGGTGAAGTGAATGACTAAGTGATTAACACGTGAGTTGAAATTTTCAGAGGGCGCAGAAACGATCGGTACGCCGCTGCACCCAGTGATGAGCGAGCAACTGAGCATTGTCAGTAACAGGCTCTTTGTTTGAGAAATCGCCCCTTTCGCGAACCCATGCACAGGGCCAAACGGCTCAAATATTGTATGAAAGACTGCCATAACGTTTCATTATTGATTCACCTACACCACCTAGTGAGCAGTGTAAGTTCCTCGACTCCGTATTAATCGCCGCAAAACTGCAGGGCTTTACCCCATCGCTAGCCCATCGCAGGAACCACATTACCAAGCACATCTAGCCAACTCAAAATCAGCCTACGTTGTGTGAGAAGTGATTTACAGCAGTTTGCCTTCGCTAGCCGCGATCCACAAAAACCAAACGGAGTCGCGCGCTGACACCAACTCGTACGCAACCATATTGACAGTATTTATGCCACAACATACCGTCGTCAGGTGCCTCAACAATATGTGATCGCTATGCCTGATAATCCCTACACGCTCTCCTTGGATATTGACGATTTTCGCACGCACAAAATTACAGGACCGCTCAATAATGCGACCAAAGCGCTCACCGATGGCGAAGTTCTGTTTCGCGTCGACAAACTCGCGCTGACAGCAAACTCGATCAGCTACGGTTTTGCGGGCAAGTCGGGGTTGATCCGATATCTCGATATCTACCCCGCTGAGGACGGCTCCGCTAACCTTCCCTGCTGGGGCTATGCCGATGTTGTAGAGTCCAAGCACTCAGCACTCCAAGTCGGCGATCGTGTCTATGGATTCCTTCCGATTGCATCGCACGTGGTTATGCAACTGGGAAAAGTAAGCCCCAACGGATTCACTGACATACGCCCTTGTCGTGCGGTTGTGCCACCCTTTTATAACGAGTATGCGCTGACACACAGTGAGCCCGGTTACGCGCCGGAGTTTGAGGAGGCGATTATGCTCTTCAGACCCCTCTTTGGGACGTCGTTTCTGATGCAGAGCTTCTGCGAAGACAATGCGTTTCACGGTGCAAAACGTGTTGTTGTTACATCAGCATCCGCTAAAACCGCCATGGGGTTTGGCTACTTGATGAATAAAAACTTCAACGGCGCCATCGAGTGCATTGGACTAACGTCAGCCAAAAACCGCGCCTTTGTAGAGAGCCTTGATTGCTATGACCAAGTGCTCACCTATGACGAAATCGATCAAATCGATGTGGGTGAACAGACAATCATCTTTGATGTCGCGGGAAGCAGTGACGTCGTGGCAGCGCTTCATCATCGCCTCGGAGAGACCATCCCCTACTCTGGTTCTGTCGGAAAAACGCACTGGGATGCCGGCGCGTTCGGCGCCTCAACACCACTGCCCGGCGCAAAACCCATTTTCTGGTCCGCGCCAGATCAAATCGCTGTCTTGCGCGAGCGCATTGGGTCCGGGGAGATGATGCGGCAAATGGGCGGTGCCATGGCTGACTTTATCATGGCGGCACACAGCTGGATCCAAATATCCGAATCAGAGGGCCCCGAGAAAATCGCCGAAAAGATCGTCGCCATGCTGGATGGCGAGGTTAGCGCCCAAGACGGCATCATTTTGCGACCGTGAGCTTTTTTAATCGCTTACCATCCACGGACCCTTTTCACGGACGTTTATGTTGAAGCTACTCAAATACCTCTCTGCTGCGGGACTCAGCTTGGTCTTGGGCCTGTTTTGGTTAGCTTATCTTTCACCTCGACCGCCGTTGACCATCGACCCGGACACACTGGCTGGTGATGGCTCAGTTTTGAACTACTGCGAACTACCCGTACTCGATGGCACAGGGCTAATGGC
>JAYOAN010000121.1:0-4798 GCA_038104285.1 Halieaceae bacterium | reverse complement strand
GAAATTGCCGGTGTTCAGAACGTTCTGGCTAAGTGCTACGGCTCAACAAATCCCGCTAACGTGGTTCGCGCAACTTACAACGGTCTGCGTGACATGGTTTCACCCGAAGACGTTGCTGCAAAGCGTGGCAAGTCAGTTGAAGAAATCTTCAGCTAAGAGGAATTAGGTGATGAGCAAAGAAATGATCAAAGTGACGTTGGTGAAAAGCACCAATGGTCGCCTGAAGAATCACCAGGCCTGCGTACGTGGCTTGGGTCTTCGACGCATCGGTCACACCGTTGAGGTCGAAGATACGCCTTCAGTGCGAGGAATGATTAACAAGGTTAACTACCTGGTACGAGTTGAGGAGCAGGCATAATGGGTGATGAACTTCGTTTGAATTCTCTGAGCCCTGCACCCGGCGCCAAGCGCGATGCGAAGCGTGTTGGTCGCGGTATTGGTTCAGGTGTTGGTAAGACTGCAGGTCGTGGTCATAAAGGTTTGAAGGCGCGCTCGGGTGGTACTGTTCGCGCTGGTTTCGAGGGTGGTCAGATGCCACTCCAGAAGCGTCTACCTAAGTACGGTTTCACATCGCGTATTGGTCGTACAACCGCTCAGGTTCGTTTACACGAGCTCAACGGCGTTGAGGGCGATACTGTTGATTTGGCAGCACTGAAGGCGGCGGACCTCGTCAAAGATGATGTTTTACGTGCTCGCGTTTTTCTCTCTGGGGAAATCACGAAAGCAGTGAACGTCAAGGGTCTCAAGGTCACTAAAGGCGCTCGCGAAGCAATCGAAGCTGCTGGCGGGAGCGTTGAGGCGTAATCATGGCCAACGGTATGCCCTCAATGAATAACGCGGGAATGGGTGAGCTTTTCAGCCGTCTCCGTTTTGTTCTCGTTGCTCTGATAATCTACCGAATCGGAACGCACATTCCGGTTCCGGGGATCGATCCTGCGCAGCTGTCTGCGTTATTTGATCAGAATCAGGGAACGATTTTAGGGCTAGCCAACGTATTTTCGGGTGGTGCGCTCGAGCGCATGAGTATCTTGGCGCTGGGTATCCTCCCTTATATTTCTGCATCGATCATCATGCAGCTCATGACGGCGGTAACGCCCGAGCTAGATGCGATCAAGAAAGAAGGCGAGTCCGGGCGTAAGAAGATCAGCCAGTGGACGCGCTACTTGACTGTGGGACTTGCGCTTGTGCAAGGCACGGGTATGACGGTAGGTCTTGCCAATCAGGGCCTTACCTATGACGCGAGCCTCGGTTTTTACGTCATTGCAATTACGTCGCTCGTGACAGGCGCTGTGTTCATGATGTGGCTCGGTGAGCAGATTACGGAAAAAGGCATTGGCAACGGTATTTCGCTGCTTATCTTTGCAGGCATTGTGGCTGGATTGCCACAAGCGATTGGCCAGTCGCTCGAACAAGCGCGCCAAGGTGAACTTAACATTCTTATTTTACTCGGTGTTTTGGCGCTTGCGATTGTGGTTATCGCACTTGTTGTTTTCATCGAGCGCGGCCAGCGCCGCATCACGGTGAACTACGCGAAGCGGCAGCAGGGCCGTCAAATGTATCAGGCACCTGCGTCTCACCTGCCACTCAAGGTGAATATGGCCGGTGTTATCCCAGCTATTTTCGCGAGCTCAATCCTGCTCTTCCCTGCGTCAGTTGCGCAGTGGTTCGGCAGCGCAGACAGCTCTGATTGGCTTCAGGACCTTGCAGTAGCCATTGGTCCAGGCCAGCCGTTAAACATCATTTTGTTTACTGGCTTCATCGTATTCTTCTGCTTCTTCTACACGGCGCTGATGTTCAACCCGAGTGAAGTAGCGGACAACCTTAAGAAGTCGGGCGCTTTTGTTCCCGGTATTCGTCCCGGTCAGCAGACAGCAAACTACATTGATGGTGTGCTGACGCGACTAACCATTTTCGGATCGGCCTACATTGCGCTGGTCTGTTTATTGCCCCAGTTCTTGGTGGTGATGTTCAACGTTCCCTTCTACCTCGGCGGCACGTCAATGCTGATCGTAGTTGTGGTCGTGATGGACTTCATGGCGCAGGTGCAAAGCCACCTCATGTCACACCAGTACGAAGGTGTAATGAAGAAAGCTAACCTAACTAACATCGGTCCAGCCGGTCGTACGCGTTAGGTCTTTGGAGATAGAAATGAAAGTCCGAGCTTCGGTAAAGAAAATTTGTCGTAACTGTAAAGTGGTTCGCCGCAACCGAGTGGTCCGTGTGATCTGCTCTAGCGATCCTCGTCACAAGCAGCGTCAAGGTTAATTTCGGATTCACATTGCGGGCGCCTTAGCGCTCACAAAATGCGGCCGTGGGCTGCTAAACATGGAGATTGGTAATGGCACGTATTGCCGGTGTAAACATCCCTGACAACAAGCACGCAGTGATCTCACTGACGTACATCTATGGTGTTGGTCGCACGCAAGCGAAGCGTCTTTGCGCGGAAACTAACATCCCAGAAAGCACAAAGATCGGTGAGCTCTCTGAAGCTGAGCTCGATCAGCTGCGTGGCCTTGTGTCGGAAATGACCGTCGAGGGTGACCTTCGTCGTGAAGTGTCGATGAACATCAAGCGTCTTTTGGATCTCGGTTGTAACCGTGGTCTGCGTCACCGTAAGGGCTTGCCTTTGCGTGGTCAGCGCACCAAGACGAATGCACGTACTCGTAAGGGTCCGCGCAAGCCAATCCGTAAGTAAGTTTCGTTAAGCAACGTTGGTTGCTTCTCATGTGTAGCTACATCCCAATTTGTAGCGTTGATATAGAAGTAGGGTAGAAGATGGCAAAGCAAGCCAAAAAGACAACGAAGAGAAAGATTACCAAGCAGGTAGTCGATGGAGTGGCGCACATTCACGCGTCGTTCAACAACACCATCGTGACGATTACTGACCGTCAGGGAAACACATTGAGCTGGGCAACTGCCGGTGGTTCAGGTTTCCGTGGCTCTCGTAAGTCGACACCGTTCGCTGCGCAGGTTGCGGCTGAGCGCGCAGGTGAAGCTGCGAAAGAATACGGCCTTAAGAACCTCGACGTTGAGGTCAAAGGACCAGGACCCGGTCGTGAGTCTGCTGTTCGTGCGCTCAACGGTTGCGGATACAAAATCACCAACATTACTGATGTGACACCGATTCCACACAACGGTTGTCGCCCACCAAAGAAGCGTCGCGTTTAATTACGCCGTCTGAGGAAAGAGATAAATGGCTCGATATATTGGACCTAAATGTAAGCTTTCGCGTCGCGAAGGTACTGATCTTCAGCTCAAGAGTGGTGTTCGTGCGCTTGAGAGCAAGTGTAAAGCAGAGACTGCACCTGGTATGCACGGTGCGCGACGTGGACGTCTGTCGGATTACGGCGTTCAGTTGCGTGAGAAGCAGAAAGTTCGCCGAATCTACGGTGTGCTAGAGAAGCAGTTCCGCAACTACTACAAGGAAGCGGCACGTCTTAAGGGCGCGACAGGTGAGAACCTGCTGCAGCTTCTCGAAAGCCGTTTGGATAACGTTGTTTACCGCATGGGCTTTGGCTCTACGCGTTCTGAAGCGCGTCAGCTGGTATCGCACAAGGGTATTTTGGTAAATGGCCGCGTGGTCAACATTCCTTCATATCAGGTTGCGCCCGGTGACGTTGTTTCTGTTCGTGAAAAAGCGAAGAAGCAGCTCCGTGTTCAGTCTGCGATGGGCCTTGCTGAACAGCGCCCAGATCCAGAGTGGATCGATGTGAATGCTGAGAAGCTTGAGGGTACTTTCAAGTCAAAGCCAGAGCGTCAGGATCTTCCAAGCGAAATTAATGAGAACCTGATCGTCGAGCTGTACTCCAAGTAAGGCTTGAGTGCGTACAGCTAATAAACCGAATTCTTGAACGGGAAACACTATGCAAAATTCAGTAAATGAGTTTCTTACCCCACGCGTTATCAAGGTAGACGAGAAGTCTACTACTCGTGCGCTTGTGACACTTGAGCCACTCGAGCGTGGTTTTGGTCACACACTGGGTAACGCACTGCGCCGCATCCTTCTGTCATCGATGCCTGGCTGTGCTGTAACCGAAGTAGAAATCGACGGTGTACTCCACGAGTACTCAGCGATCGAAGGTGTGCAGGAAGATGTGATTGAAATCCTGCTTAACCTCAAGGGTGTTGCGCTTGTCATGAACGGCAAGGACGAAGCAGAACTAACACTCAGCGCTTCTGGCGCAGGTGTTGTAACTGCTGGTGACATCCAGGTTGACCATGACATCGAAATCCGTAACCCCGAGCACGTCATCTGCACTGTGACAGGTGATCAGCCACTCATGATTCGCGTGGTTGCTCAGCGCGGTCGTGGCTACTCGCCCGCTGACTCGCGTCTGGACAGCGACGATGAGACACGTTCTATCGGTCGTCTGCAGTTGGATGCGTCGTTCTCACCTATCCGCCGTGTCAGCTACGTTGTTGACTCTGCGCGTGTTGAGCAGCGTACCGACTTGGACAAGCTGGTAATCGATCTCGAGACAAACGGCACAATTGATCCAGAAGAGGCGATTCGTCGCGCGGCAACGATCCTCCAGCAGCAGTTGGCCGTCTTCGTTGACCTCGAAGGTCAGACACAGGCAGCAGCAGCTGAAGCGGCTGATGAAGTTGATCCGATTCTTCTGCGCCCAGTCGACGATCTCGAGTTGACAGTCCGCTCTGCGAACTGTCTCAAGGCTGAGAACATCTACTACATTGGTGATCTCGTCCAGCGTACAGAGGTTGAGCTTCTGAAGACCCCTAACTTGGGTAAGAAGTCGCTGACAGAAATCAAAGACGTACTCGCTTCTCGCGGTTTGTC
>JAYOAN010000120.1:0-4847 GCA_038104285.1 Halieaceae bacterium | reverse complement strand
AGGCGCCGTAGTGCTCATAATCGTTTCTCGCTAAATTTTCGAATCGTGTGAATTGTCCTTGGAAGGACAGCCGACAGGTACCAATTGGGCCGTTACGCTGCTTACCGATAATAATTTCAGCCACACCCTTGTCAGGTGAGTCTTCGTTGTACACCTCGTCTCGGTAGATGAACATAATTACGTCTGCATCCTGCTCAATCGCACCCGACTCACGTAGGTCCGAGTTTACCGGCCGCTTGTTGGGTCGTTGCTCTAGCGAGCGGTTGAGCTGCGACAACGCCACAACCGGACATTTGAATTCTTTTGCAATGGCTTTCAAGCTTCGCGAGATTTCCGAAATCTCCGCAGTTCGCCCCTCGTTAGAACCTGCCACCCGCATCAGCTGGAGGTAGTCAACCATGATCATGCCGAGATCACCCTGCTCGCGAACCAATTTACGAACACGTGATCGAAGTTCCGTGGGCGTGAGAGCAGGTGTGTCGTCGATGAATACCTGCGTGCCTTTTAATTTCTCTGTTGCGCTCGCGAGCTTCGGCCAATCGTCCTGTTCTAGCTTACCTGTTCGCACACGGCCCTGATCAATTCGACCGAGAGACGACAACATACGGATTACTAGCTGCTCTGCTGGCATCTCCATCGAGAAAACCATGAGTGGACGATCGCTCGCCAGCGCTGCATTCTCGATAAGGTTCATCGCAAATGAGGTTTTTCCCATCGAGGGCCGCCCAGCTACAATGACGAGATCCGACGGCTGTAGCCCTGACGTCATTCGATCTAAGTCGATAAAGCCGGTGGTTAACCCAGTAATGTCACCGCCAGTGTTGTAAAGCTCCTCAATACGATCAATTGCACCCTTAACCAGTCCTTCCATGCCTTGGGGGCCACCCGCTTTCTGACCGCTTTCAGAAATCTGCATGATGCGGCGCTCGGCCTCATCAACCAGTTCCTCAGAACTGCGACCCTCGGGATTAAAGCCGGCTGAGGCAATATCTTGCGCAGCATTAATAAGCTGGCGAAGTACAGACCGCTCGCGTACGGCCTTGGCGTACGCTCGAACGTTAGACGCGGTAGGGGTTTGCTCTGCGAGTTCAGCCAGGTAGGTGTGACCACCGGCAGCGTCAAGCTCGCCTGTTGCGAGTAGACGGTCCGACACCGTGACGACATCGACCGGCTCACCGCGATCGACAAGTAAAGCAATTTGGCGAAAGATCGCCCGGTGCTCGGGGCGATAGAAATCTGCAGCTGCGACGACCTCGGCAACGCCATCCCAGCTGTCTGAAGAGATGAGTAGAGCGCCTATTACGGAGCGCTCTGCTTCAATAGACTGCGGCTGCAGTTTTAGCTTGGCAACATCCCAGTCGGGATTTGATGCTGTCTCCATATCAACTCTTTACCGATGATACCGTGTTGATCGTACCGAACCTTGCCCGGTGATACAGCATGCCACAGTTCAGAACTGTGGCGTAAGAGACATTCGTTACTCTGCAACGATTGCAATGTTTGCTGTCGTCGCTACCTCAGCGTGAAGCTGAATCATGATCTCGTATTCGCCGAGTTCACGTATCGCGCCATCGGGTAGGCGAACTTCAGACTTGTCAGTCTCACAGCCAGCTGCCGTCAGAGCCTCGGCGATATCACGTGTACCTACCGAACCAAAGAGCTTGCCCTCTTCGCCAGCCGTTGCAGCGATTTGCACCTGCTCCAAAGCCTGAATGCCCTCTGCACGCTTTTGCGCTGCACCAAGCGTTTCAGCAGCGGCGGCTTCGAGTTCAGCACGACGTGCCTCGAACTTTTCAACGTTCTCAGGTGTGGCAGGCACTGCTTTCCCTTGTGGGATAAGGAAGTTACGGCCATAGCCTGGCTTCACATCAACACGGTCACCCAGTCCACCCAAGCTACCTACGTTATCGAGCAGAATTACTTCCATCGTTTTTTCCCTCTACTTTGAGCACGTTGTGCCCAACCTTTTCTAAACTCATTTCGACTTTGCTCGACGCCCCAAATCTAGAAACGCATCCAGCAAAACCGCTAGTAACACGCCGACTTTTAACCCATCGACGATAATCCAAAGCACATAACCGACGGTCAGAAACGTGCTACCTAGCTGTTGACGCTTCGCAATGTGATGAAACAATGCAAAACCCGCTAGGGTCACGGGAATCCCCGCCAGCGCAGCCCAAGCTGCTGCTTCGCCGCCATTTAGCGCTCCCAGCATCGCCGCAAGCACCAAAAAAGCCGTTAAAACACTGGGCAATTTAAATGCCCTGAACTCTTCCCCGAACGCACCCGGCTTGAAGAGCACTGCTTGCCAATACCGCCCTAGCAACAAACTCAAGGACGCCATGAGCGCATTCCCGGTTGCCATCAAACCCGCAACCTGAGTCGCCGTCGGCCTAAACGCATTCAGCGACTCACCCGCCTCAGGCGACTCTGCCTGGAGCGCCGCGATCCATGTATCCAGCATCGATAACATCGCCTCTAAAAAGGCCGAGTTGAGCGTTAGCAGCAAAACGCCACCAATCGCCGACACTGGTACGATGGCTAACAATGCCAGTGACAGACTTAAGGTCTGTGCGAGCACCATTGCACCGACAAAAACCGACAACAGCAAAAAGCCGGTTCCGTAATCTCCGCTTACCCAACCCAATAACAGGGCAGGCAGCAGAGACCATAAACCTACCCAAGATCCATCGCGCACTCCTTGCGCCATAGTCACCAGGGCGATCGCCGCAGCACTAATGGGCGCGGCGAAGACAAGCACTGAGCCGAGAACAGCTACCGCCAGCGCTTGCCAGCGGCCACGCATGATAAATTCAGCGAGGCCGCGCATCACTGTCTTACTGGTGAGAGTCCGTGTAAGGCAATAGCGCTAGGTAACGAGCGCGCTTGATGGCTGTTGCCAACTGACGCTGATACTTCGCTTTGGTACCTGTGATGCGGCTAGGTACGATCTTTCCAGTCTCAGTGACGTACTGCTTAAGAACTTCCAAATCTTTGTAGTCGATTTCTTTAACGCCCTCGGCGGTGAAACGACAAAACTTTCTACGTCGGAAAAAACGTGACATCGATTACTCCTCCTCTGCGCTATCAGTTTCTGCAGGCGCCTCTTCAGCTGCCTCATCAGAAGCCGCTTCGTCAGCCGCCTCGGCTTCAGCGGCTTTCGCTTCTGCTGCCTGACGCTCTTGATAACGTGACTTACGCTCACGATCCTCTTTCTCGGACTTCATGATCAGAGACTCTTCAGTCACTGCTTCGTCCCGACGAATAACGAGGTTGCGGATAACCGCATCGTTGTAGCGGAAAGTAGTTGTCAGCTCTTCCATGGCCTCGTTACTGGCCTCAACGTTCATCAAGACGTAGTGAGCCTTGTGAATCTTGTTGATGTGGTAAGCAAGCTGACGACGACCCCAATCTTCGAGGCGGTGAACTTGTCCGCCATCCTTGGTGATCACATTGGTGTACCGCTCGATCATGCCCGGTACTTGTTCCGACTGGTCCGGATGGACCATAAAGACGATTTCGTAGTGTCGCACTAACGATCTCTCCCTTCGGTTGTAGCTGCCTGACAATCAGTGCAGCAAGGAGTTAAGGCTCAGAGAGCCCGGCTAATTGTGAGGCGCGGAGTCTACAGAGGCGCAAACAAGAATGCAATTACCCGCTGCGACGTTGGCGCACGGCCTCAAACAGACAGATCCCCGTAGCCACTGAGACGTTGAGACTCGAGACATCGCCCGCCATTGGTAGCTTGACCAAAAAATCGCAGGCTTCGGTCGTCAGGCGACGCATACCAGGACCTTCTGCCCCCATTACCAGCGCGGTTGGAATCGACAAATCCTGATCGTAAACCATGGTATCTGCCTCGCCTGTGGTACCAACAATCCAGATGCCCAGTTCTTTGAGTGTGCGGAGTGTTCGTACGAGATTGGTGACACGCACGAGCGGAATAACATCGGCAGCACCACTCGCAACCTTGCGCGCAACGGCATTGAGCTCTGCACTGTTGTCTTTCGGCACGATCACCGCAGCGACGCCTGCTGCATCTGCCGATCGAAGGCAGGCGCCCAGATTATGAGGATCAGTCACGCCATCGAGCACCAAAACGAGCGGGCGGTCGATACCTTTGAGATAGCTTGAGAGGTCGCGCTCGGTGATCCCACCATCGATTTGTCTCGGCTTAATAACTGCCACGACCCCTTGATGACGCTCGGATACCCTCTCGTCGAGGTTCGCTTTAGCAACCCGATCAATCGCAACACCCTGATTTTGAGCGAGCGATAGGAGTCCCTGAATGCGCTTGTCGTTTCGGTCGGATTGGATTGAAAGCGAGATAATCCGCTCTGGCGAGCGTCGCAATATGACGTCTACCGCATGGATGCCATAAGCCGTTTCGGACACTAGCTTCGCCCCCGACGCCTTGGTGCGCCCTTATTCTTCGATGCGTTTTGTGACACCTTCGACGCCTTTCCCTTTGCAGCCTTAGCTTTTGAGCCCTTAGCCTTGGCGGACTTCTTATCCGATGTCTCTTTATGCGAACTGTGCGGAGCGCGTCGATCAGCGGCCCTCGTCGATTTCGATCGTTTTGATGAAGGTGCGTCTGGAGCCCGTGACTGACGTCGCACCGACTTCTTATTACCGCGACGACCTGCGCCAGGCGTTACTTCGCCAACAATTTCGAGGTCGATCTTTCGGTCATCGAGATCAACTCGCGCCACCTGTACCCGAACAGCGTCTCCCAATTGGTAAGTCTTCCGCGTGTGCTCACCGACAAGTCGCTGAGATGCTTGGTCAAAGTGGTAGTAATCAGAGGGTAAGGCGCTGATATGCACCAAGCCTTCCATATAAATATC
>JAYOAN010000119.1:0-4853 GCA_038104285.1 Halieaceae bacterium | reverse complement strand
CCAGGCTTTGACCTGCTCAATTTCCAGACCCTGCTCCGAGAACAAGGCCCCATCGCGCTCGATAACCCCGACAACTTTTGCACCATCTTCTTGAGACAGAAATTTAGCCGCATGGAAACCCACATTACCGAGCCCTTGGATGATGACCCGCTGACCGTCGAGCGAACCCGATAAGTTAGCGCGCTTGACGTCTAACGGCTCACGGAAAAACTCTTGAAGTGCGAACTGTATACCGCGACCTGTTGCCTCTACACGTCCTTCAATACCGCCCATGTGAACCGGTTTACCCGTGACACAAGCGAGTGCGTCGATCTCTGTCGGATTAAGCTTTTGGTACTCGTCAGCAATCCACGCCATCTCTCGCCCAGAGGTGCCCATATCGGGTGCGGGAACGTTTTGACTGGGATGAATCAAATCGCGCTTTATAAGTTCGTAGGCGAAGCGACGGGTAATGAGCTCGAGTTCATGCTCATCATAGTCGCGGGGGTTAATGCACAAACCACCCTTTGAACCTCCGTAGGGGACGTCGACAACCGCGCACTTGTAAGTCATTAAGGCTGCAAGCGCTTCAACCTCATCTTGGTTTACTGCAAGCGAATAACGGATGCCACCTTTTACCGGCGACACATGATCAGAATGCACGGACCGGTAACCGGTGAACACATGAATTCGGTCACGCAGACGCACCGGAAAACGAACGGTATAGGTCGCGTTACAGGTTCGAATTTGTTGCGCCAAACCAAGGGGGAGATCCAGCAGATTTGCTGCTCGAAGAAACTGTCGGTCAACGTTAGCGGTAAAACTTAGGCCACTTGGTGACATCGTGTTCCCCCTACTCGATATCAACGGGTGCTTACCCTGAACCTTTACCCTACTGCGCTCGTTAAAAATGCACCAGTAAAGGTGACAGCATTAATCATCAAATTGCATCAACACGAGCACCCTGTGCCTCTAGGATCGGCTTCATCTGCCGATAGGCCTTGGGCGTCCGAACCAAGGGAATACGAGGATATAAATGGTGAATGACATGGTACTGCATACCGGAGGACCCAATGTTGCCAAAGCGCGACTTGAAGCTTTGCGTATCGTTATACCGGTCGGTACCACAGTCCGGGTAATGAGGCGCCCAAGATAGATAAAACTGAATGTAAAACAGCGCGACGATTCTCGGGAGCCACCATAAGAGTGCTGCCTCTATCGCTAATCCATTGAGGGCCAAACCGCACAGGACGCCCATGTAAACGAGCTGGAAAGCCACGGAGTGCAGAATAAGATCTTCACGACCGATACGCTTCAGACAGCGTAGGTAGGGATGCTCCCTTCCGTGGGGCTTAGGTTGGCGCCACTGAATACTAGACCAAAAAAAGCCAGCTACCGTGCCGTAGTGCTTGCTGTGGTCTGGATCGAGATCCGAATTGTTGGCGTGTTTATGATGCTCCATATGCGTTGCACGCAATACAGAAAAGGGCATGACTAAGGGAATGGGACTTAGCCAGCCAACTAACTCATTGAGCCAACGCTTTGGCTTGCCTGGCATCGCAAAAATTGAGTGCTGAGCTTCGTGGGATGGCAAGTAGGAAGCGGCAACATTGACCGTCGCAATAATAAAGCCCAGCCAGAGCGGCATCATACCGTTGAGACAAAGCACCCAAACCGCAATCCAGCACGCTAAATTACCCAGGCCCCAGACAAGGGAGAGATAGGGGAATTTATCGAGATGCTGTTTCGCAATTTCGCGCTCCATTGCACGAAGCTCGAGCTCTGTTTTAGCCGTTAAATCCATCGTCCCTTCCATGACGCTACGCCTCCCCAGGCACCAAAAATGATGAGAGCCACCGTCCACATATCAACGCCGCCAATGGCGTCGACTCCGAACTCTGCCATAACCTGAACGGAGAGTGGAGCCAAAAAAGCCAATCCGAAGAAAAAGGGTAAAGCCCCTAAGAACCACTCTAGAAACTTCCTCAGCATCGCAATTATCCCTACCGCTTGTTCGCCTTAGTTCACGCCATCGCCGCACGAATCCGCTCGATCGGAATCGAACGACTCAGCAACTTATTCGCGGCAAACGCCCGTTGAGGGAGCGCTCCCAAGCGAGACGCGTGCTCCATAGCACGAGCCAAAAGCGCATCAGGGGCTACTACCTCATCCAAGAAACCTGCCTCCATCGCCGATTCAGGTGAGTGAATCTGAGCAGCAACAATGGACTCAAATCGATGCGCTTCTGCCAAGCGATAAACCGCGGGCTCGTAGCCAAACGCAGGTAAGTCCATGTCGATGGCTGTCTCGTTCAAGCCGTACTTGTAATCACCCTCGATACCAATGCGCTTATCAGCGCAAACGAGCATGACCGATCCCAATGCCAAACAATGACCTGTCACCGCGCAAACCACGGGGTGCGGGAAAGTGAAAATACGGAACGCTAACTCACCGCCTGCCTTAACCATGGCTGCTGCAGCATCAGTATCGCCACTTGCCATGACTTTCAAATCAAAGCCTGCAGAAAAACAGCCCTCTCTTCCCACCCATGCAAGCGCCGCTTTTTTCGCTTCAACCTCATCAAGTGCCGCGTTGAATTCACGGATGGCATCCGGCGAAAACGCGTTCCGCTTACCATCATCGTGAGTTAACACCGCAACGCCGTCTTGAAAATCCAGAGTGAGTGACATGGCAGCTCCTTACCTATTTAGTGTTATTGGCTGTGCCTTACTTAGCTCTATATTTAAACAGAACTAAGGCGCCATGACATTACTGGGAATGAGTATGGCCAAGACTGATAGAGCTGAGATACGCACACTACATTACGCAACAACCTCCTCTACGCTGAAGGCTATCGAGACTGCTTTGTTTCGCGACTCAGGTCGAAGAGAAAGGGTCTCGGGTATTGCTCGCAACCTTGTGATAAAGAGCCGTGAGCGCTCTGACGAATCCGGTACGCTCGATGCGTTTCTTCGTGAGTTTGGTCTGTCAAATAGCGAGGGTATTGCGCTCATGTGCCTCGCTGAGGCACTGCTGCGGGTACCCGATGATGCAACCCTAGACGCGCTCATTGCTGAAAAGATTAGCGAGGGAAACTGGGGGGCACACGAGAGCGCCTCTGACTCACAACTGGTCAATGCCTCCGTCTGGGGCTTAATGTTAGCTGGGAAGCTTGTCGGCAAATCATCCTCTGGCTCAGCGTTTCCCGCTAACTGGCTCTCGAATCTCGTCACACGCATTGGTGAACCAACCGTTCGTTTAGCAACGCTCCAAGCAATGAAAATTTTAGGTGGGCAGTTCGTGCTCGGCAGAGATATTGATGCCGCACTGTCCCGGGCCAAGCGCCAAAACGTGCTCTGTAGCTTCGATATGCTCGGCGAAGGCGCACGGACCGCTGCGGATGCTGAGCGATACTTCCAGAACTACGAGGCAGCGATTCATCGCGTCGGCAAGGCCTGCACAGAGACTACCGTGCGAGGAAACCACAACGTCTCAGTAAAGCTATCAGCTTTACACCCGCGATTTACAGAGAGTCAACGAGCTAAATGTCTTCCCGCGCTGCAGCACAAAGTGCTTACGCTCGCTAAATTGGCAAAAAGCTATGGCATGGGAATGAGCCTTGATGCGGAGGAGTGCTCACGACTTGAGCTGTCAATGGATGTGTTCGAGTGGCTCTGTAACCATCAGGATCTCGGTGATTGGAACGGCCTGGGGTTTGTATTGCAGGCCTACCAAAAACGATCTATCGCAGTGGCTCAATGGCTTGTCGAGCTCGCTTCTAACAGGCCGCTTGGGTTCATGGTACGGCTCGTCAAGGGCGCTTACTGGGACACAGAGATTAAAATTGCCCAGCAGCTAGGTCTCGAAGACTACCCCGTATTTACAGATAAGGCGCACACCGACCTCTCGTATGAGGCCTGCATGCAAACGTTGCTGAGCAGTGATCGCATCTACTGCCAGTTCGCCACGCACAATGCGCGCTCTGTGGCCCAGGTCATTGAAGCGACAAAGAACCACGGGGGGTCATTTGAACTGCAGAAGCTCCACGGGATGGGTGATTTGCTGTACACCCTCGTCCAAGAGAATTATCCGAGCATCTCAGTTCGAACCTATGCGCCCGTAGGGCAACACGAGGACTTGCTGCCCTATCTCGTGAGAAGACTGTTAGAGAATGGGGCTAACAGCTCATTCGTTAATCGGTTCTTAGACAAAGAACTTCCGGTAGACGACCTTATCGCTGATCCATTCACCCAACTGATTGACTTTGACAACGGTAGTTTGGCATTGAATTCTGATTCAAATTCGCGAACTGACCCTACCTCTTCCGCATCTCGAATCCCCCTACCCAAGGCCATCTTCTCGAGCGCTCCGATTCCATGGAGCGCATCAAAAGGCTTCGACTTGGATGATCGTGATTTGATCGCTGAAATGGACCAAAAAGTGGTCACAGAGCGCGCACAAAAATGCGTGCTTGCCGTTACAAAAGATACGGTTGATTTGAAGGACAGCGTGTCTTTCTCGCCCGCGAGCGGCGAGGCCATTGGACGTTTTCGATCTGCGGGGCCGGAAGATTTTGATCAGGCCGTAAGTGCGGCCTCTACTGCATTTTTTGAATGGTCCAGGCTTTCCGCGAAATACCGTGGCGACTTGCTCCGGAATCTGGCCAACTTGTTAGAGGACCATACCCTCGACCTTGCCTCGCTCATCGCGCTAGAAGCGGGTCGAACGCTGAATGATGGTGTCGATGAGGTTCGCGAAGCCGTTGATTTTTGTCGCTACTACGCGGCTCAGGCACAAGCGCTCATGGACTCTGAAATCGAACTACCCGGCGTTACCGGCGAGGCCAATCGTTTGCGTTACCACGCGAGCGGTCC
>JAYOAN010000118.1:0-4930 GCA_038104285.1 Halieaceae bacterium | reverse complement strand
CGCATGACCATCGCCATCGCATTCCAGCGAATCAATGATCGAATTCGGCGCTCCATAAACAGGTCGCCCGGCATGACACGCTCATCTTCCGGGTTAATCGTGTTTTTGAAGGGCGTTGTAATCGCCGCCGGAAGTCGAACACCTTGCTCCCGTGCATGATCGGTCAGCTTACCGATTAGCTCACTGGATGCGCCGTCTCCATTAAACCGTCTAACCGCATCAAATGACTCTAACCACTCTTGTGTTTCAACTGGATCTAACCGCGTATTCATCACATTCCCACCAATAGATTCTTTTTTAGAACTTACTTATTCATTCTTATGACTTGTAAGGCTACATCAAAACACTTATTTTTCATACATAGTTCTATTTTAGAATCTAATAAGGCGATTTTTTTGCAGATAAAAGCTTTTAGCTAAGTGGTAAGCAAGATCGATGAATGCCGAATAAGCGTCTGCATGCTAGAGCGGACGGGAAGGAGCCCCTCGAGAAAATAGATATCGGCGATGAAAGCGGGATGGATGTCCCCTAAGAATTTCATTATGAAACCAGAGGCAATAAACACCTCTTCCACCAAAACCCTGTCAGCGGGCTTAGCTGACTGCTGTTAAACGCCGCCCCGCAGCAAAGTTTCAGCGCGAGGCTGCTCAGAGAGGAAAGGCTTATTTAGGTTGAACGGCCATGTCTCGATGGAATTGGTCTACGTCATCAACCACAACACCACCGTCGAGCGTTGCAAACGCCTCTTCGGCAAATCGTTTACCACGAAGCTGGATGACCAATCTCGAGCGATCCTCAGAGAAGACAGTTGCATCAAAGAACGCTCTGATATCGTCGAGAGTTGAAGCCTCAACCGCCGCAATCAGTTCAGCGCGAGAATCAAAATCGTAGTTCTCGATCGCCCAGTCAGACGCAAAGGGGCCAGCCTCGGCCGAGAGGTTCTTTGGGGGCTCGGTTAGTGAAGTTAGTACACCCGCCTTGAACTTCTTGAATGAGTCTTCTGACAAATTGGCTAGTTCATCTCTATATTCGAGCGTGTATGCGTTGAAGCGATCCAACATATCCTGCGGGCCCTTTACGGGTGTCTGGATATAGAAAATCACCATGGGATGCTGATAAAGGTCGAGAGAGCCGCCGCCTGCTGCGTAGCCTAGCTGCTCTTCGGTACGTAAGGTCTCAAAGGCTCGGACACGTAAATGCCTCGCCAAAATTCGGCTGAGCGCTCGATTCTCTACCGTCGCCTCAGGCGCAGCAAAGGCGTAGAGCATACCGAGATCCTCTACGGGCACATCGCGGTTCAACATGTAGGTATTGCCGGGCTGAGGGTCGTAGATATCAGCGCGTGCATAAGCAGCCGTCGGACTTGCCTTAACCACCTCGGCCATGCGTTCGTAAGTAGCGACCACGTCCGCTTCATCGTAGTTACCGAAGAACAACCCGCGCAGGTGACTACCAGCGAGCGTCGCATCAATGAACGCTTCAAGACCAGCCAAATTGGCTTTTGACGCTGCCAGAGCGAGCGCGGTGTCTGTGTACTGCCCTTGACGAGTGAGAAGCCCCAAAAGCGGCGAGAGGCGCGTGTAAGGGAAAGCACGTTTCGCATTTTCAATAGAACGCAGGTAGCGCTCCAACGCCTGACCGAACTCAAGTTCGCTTGCTTCAACGCGAAGGCCTGCCAGCGCCCGAGAAAGGAGCTCTGGCTGTTTATCGGTAAAGCCCGACATAGTGAGCGAAACCCCGCTTCCCGCCGACATCGATAGCGACATACCTGCGACCGAAGCCTCGGTGGCCAGTCGTGCCTGTTTCAGGTTGTAGAGCGACTCCCACAGAGACAGGTACACAAATCCTTCCACATCATCAAAGGCTTTCGCGTTGTTGATTTGAATGCGAGTAAAGCCTTTGGGGAGGCCTTCGAAGTTTTCGCTGCCTTTGAGCCAAAAGGTGACGTTTTCAGCGACTTCGACAGCTGTAGCAGCCGTTGGTGCGGCCTTAATGTCAAAACGCTCCGGTAAAAGCGCATTCTGACTCGGCAGGGCCAAGCCAAGGCGATCAACGAGTGCAAGCGCAGCGTTCGCGTCTCTGGGCACCCACTCCTCAACCGAATGTGGCGCCACATAGAACTGAAGCTCTCTGTCGGTCGGCTCCTCCTGAGAGATAAACCACACGTTAGATCGCGCCGCCACCAATTGCCCGAGCAACGCATCAACTGCCGCCTGATTGAAACCATCAAAGCGATAAGGTGCGTCGATCACGTTCTCCATCGGATAGTCCTGCATCGCAGCAGCCAAACTCGCCGCGTAGGAGAAATCGTCGGTTTTCTCTAGGAAGGTAAATCGATTTTGAAGTGACTGGCGGTATTCATCGACATAGCGATCGTCAACGCCCTCGCGTCGAAGAAGTTCTATGTAGCCAGTGATCACATCGTAGATTTCTTCACGGCGCTTCATACCCTGTGGCGTCAGCTGCACACTGATTTCAAAGGTGCCGTAGTTGCCGTATAGCGATTCATAGCTAGATGTATAAAGCTCGCTAATGAGACCTAAGGCTTTCAATTTATCCGCCGGCGCCCCTGGCATCTCGGAGCCGATCACATAACCTAAGTAGTCACCAGGCTTACTACGCCACTCAGCTTGGTTATTGTCGATGATGTAGCTAATGCGCATTTCCCGAAGGTCACGTTGCGGCTTAAAACGAATTAACTTGCCCGCGACTTCGTCAAAGTTAAGCTCGCTTGTCACGACGGGCTTATCTGTTTCTTTATTCGGAATGAGTGCGAAGTATTGACTCGCTAGTGCTTCCATTTCCGCAACGGGCAGCGGGCTAATCATTACCAGCGCCATTAGGTTTGCTGAGTAATATTGCTGGAAGAACTCTACTGTAGCGGGGTGAAGCTGACGGACTTCTTTATCAGCAAGCGTCTCTAGGTTTCCGATCGTGAATCGGTTGGCGGGGTGATCACCAAGCAGCTCCCGCTGTAAGCGGTAGATCGAGCGGCCTTCCGACTCTCGGCGCATCGACCACTCAGCATTAACGGCGTTCTTCTCTTTCTGAATGTATTCCGGATCCAAAATAGGGGCAGAGAAGAACTCAGAAAGTCGGTGTAACGCTTCAGGGAAAGCCTGATTCTCGATCGTAATCATGTAGTTCGTGATTTCGCTCGACGTGTAGGCGTTCGAACTACCACCATTTTCAGCAGCGAAGTTCATGTAGCCATCGGGCTCGGGGAAGCTCTCTGACCCCATGAACAGCATATGCTCTAGGTAGTGCGCCATACCCTGAAAGTCCAAAGGATCGGAAAAAGCACCGACACCTACGCTCAAGGCTGCTGCTGATTTTTCAGTCTCACTGTCGGACACCATCAGCACTTTCAGACCGTTATCCAGGGTCACCGCAGCATAGGTCCGGTCGTCATTAGGACTCTTATTAACCGCAACCGGTGCAGCGGCTTCTTCTACCTCTGAACCACAGCCAACCAAAAGCGCCAATAAAACACTGCCCACACCAACGCGCAGATAACCCAGAAACTGCATAGCTTCTCCCTTCAAAAATTTCATTCAGTTGCCGTCCTCGGCCATGACGCAAGCAAGACATTGCAAAGTGTTGCCAAGGGAATCGCAAAGAAAACACCCCAGACACCCCACAAACCACCAAAAACCAATACCGCTATAATAATGGCGACAGGATGCAGATCCACTGCCTCAGAGAAAAGGAGGGGCACGAGCACATTCCCGTCAAGGACTTGTATGAGCATGTATAGGCCAACGACCCAATAAAAATCGCCCGTCAGACCGAACTGAAACAACGCTACAAGCATGACAGGGATCGTGACCAAAAACGCTCCGATATACGGGACGATGACACTCAAACCCACCAAGAGCGCGAGCAATGCTGTGTAGTTCAAATCAAAGGTTGTGAACGCCGCATAGCTCACTGCGCCGATAATCGTGATCTCAATGCCCTTACCACGAACGTAGTTCGCTATCTGAACATTCATCGCTCGCCCGATTTGGTCGAGCTGCGGTCGATCGCTGGGCAAAAAGCTGAGCACCCATTTAAGAATGATTTCACGGTCTTTTAAGAAAAAGAAAACCATCAATGGGATTAACACCAAGTATATGGTGAAGGTAAGAACGCCCGGGATCGACGAGAGGCCAAACCCAAGGACTGCCTGTCCAAAAGAGGCTGCTTGACCCTGTAGCGTCGACATAAGCTCATCAATCGGCGCCTGTTCTATCATTGTGGGGTACTGAGTAATGAGACGGGCCACCTCGGCCTGTACGGCTTCAACCATGGCGGGCGCCTCTCTTATCAAGCCAACTAGCTGGCGCCAAACGAGAGGCGCAATTCCTACTGTGAACCCCAGGAAGACACCCACGAACAACAACGTCGCCGCTGATAGGGCAAGCGTTTTGTTGAGACCCCAACCCATCAACCGATCAGCGACACCTTGCATTAGATAAGCCAAAATAAGCGCCACTAAGACGGGCATAAGTACGTCACCTATCGTGGCGAGTAGCAAGAAAGTCGACGCAATGATGACCACAAGGATCACTGACTCTTTATGCGTCAAATACTCGTCGTACCAATGCTTAAGTGTATTGATCATGGATTTTCTCCCGGAGCAGACGAGTTCAGTCTCAGTGTGATAGCGACTATCTCGTCTCGCTGCTCCCAACTGACGGTGTGACCCTCCAGTCGAGCAAAGGTTTCAAAATCTTGTGGAGCTGAAGGGTCCGTAACCCAAACTTCCAGGCTATCCGACAACACGCCCTCGTTAATGGCGCGCTTAGCCATCAACACAGGCATCGGGCACCGCTTCCCGCGCGCATCAATGGTTTGAACATCCGACATAAAGAAATCCATCGCCCCCGGGGCGAGTATACCCCCATTAGGAACCAACAAACCGTTCTTTTGTCACAGCATAAGAACC
>JAYOAN010000117.1:0-4950 GCA_038104285.1 Halieaceae bacterium | reverse complement strand
TTCGCCATTTCTTTGCCCAGTGTTGTCGGGCTAGCTGTCTGGCCATGGGTTCGGCTCAGCATAGGTAGTTGGGCATGCTCACGGGCGAGTGTTTCGATGCCTGAAATAATGGCGCGCATCTCGCTCGCAATCACAGGAACACCGTCACGGAGCATGAGGGCATGCGATAGGTTGTTTATGTCTTCGCTGGTACACGCGAAGTGGACAAATTCACTTGCCGCTGCCAGTTCAGGGTCAGGTGAAATAGCGTCTTTCAGGAAATATTCAATAGCTTTTACATCGTGGTTAGTGGTCTTTTCAATATCTTTAACCTGTGAAGCACCATTGACATCAAAGCGTTCCAAAACAGCTAACAAATTCGACTGAGATTCGTCACTAAACTTCGGCACCTCGGCAATTGCTTCAAGCGAAGACAAGGTTTTTAACCATTGAACTTCGACTTCGAGCCTACGAGCGATCAGGCCGTACTCGCTGAAGATACTTCTTAATGGGTCAAGTTTGCTGGCGTACCGTCCATCAAGGGGAGATAAAGCGGTGGCGGTTTGGTAGGTCATATTACGGCTCCGAAGTGGCGCGCGTAGTTTATCACGCGACCGGCTAGTGGAGGGAGTCATTCCCCTCGATCGGAGATAACTCTTGGCTCAGCGATTCTGCAACCGATACGAGTTGTCGATTGCGAAGGATGAAATGCCGCTGTCGACCACCAAGCTGTTGCCATAAGTGTGCGGATCGCAAGCCGGCTAAAAGCAGTGTTCGTACTAAGTCGGCGTTTTTCGACTCCTGGAGATGCTGCACACTGCCTTTGACTTTGATTCGGTAGGGTAGGTGACTAATCGTATCTTGGTAGATCGAGCTTATACTCGCAGCAAGTTCCACCGCATCATCGCTAAAGTGTTGCGCCTTGAAGTTCACATGTCCCAACCGGGTTGCGACGATGTCTTGGAGATCTGTGCGGTTACGGAACTGAGATTCAAGTTTGAATAAGCCCCGAATGTACACGCCCATGCCGATGTTATCTTCGTTGGACGCATCCGTGAGCATATCTTTCACGCAGCGAAGACCGAGCTTAACGCCTTGAATGTTGCCAAACACGGCCTCCACAGTGGGCACGTCAAACGCAAACAAGGACCGCAGCGAAGCTTCAAAGAAGGCGCTGGGGAAGGTGCCAGTTTTAGCGACCTGATCTACCATCCTTGCGGCTTGGGCGACGCCTGCCAGTGCGATGACCTGCTCTTCAACGTTTGATCGCTCGCTCATTGCCAGCCACCATTCAAGCGTTCCGAGACGCTCTCGATAACACCACCACCCAGACATACCTCGCCTTGATACAGAACTAACGACTGACCTGGGGTAATGGCACGCTGGGGTGTATCGAACTGAACGACATAGCCGCTCCCCCGTTGTGATACCTGACAGGCTTGATCCGCTTGTCGATACCTAACTTTTGCGTTGCACGTAAACGGCACCACAGGTGGTGCTCCGCTTATCCAAAAAAGGTCTCCTGTATGCAGCGTAGAGGCAAAAAGCGCAGGGTTATCATTACCTTGACAGACCCATAGCGTATTAGTTGCTACTTCTTTATCTACGACATACCAAGGGGCTTCCGAGGCGTTTTTTAGACCGCCAATACCCAATCCCTGCCGTTGACCAATAGTGTGGTACATCAGTCCCTGATGCTCTCCTAGGATTGTACCGTCGACACTTTTGATGGGGCCCGGGTTTTTCTTCAGGTATTGCGCCAGGAAATCAGAGAAGCGCCTTTCACCGATGAAGCAGATCCCAGTACTGTCTTTTTTGGTGGCAGTGCCAAAGTTATGCTGGCTGGCGATCGAGCGAACCTCTGTTTTTTCGAGTTCGCCGATTGGAAAAAACGTATCCTGGAGAGCTGTATGGTCTACCTGGTGTAAAAAATAGCTTTGGTCTTTGCCCGCATCACGGCCTTTGATCAGTGTCGCTTTATCGTCACTGACCCCCGTTTGGACGTAATGACCCGTGGCAATTTTGTCTGCGCCAAGCGCCTTTGCATAGTCGAGGAAGGCACGAAACTTGATTTCTTTATTGCAGAGAATATCGGGGTTGGGGGTCCGCCCCGCACCATACTCTTCAAGGAAATGCTCAAATACGTTGTCCCAATATTCAGCCGCAAAGTTGGCAGCATGCAGTTTTATACCCAATGCGTCAGCGACGCCCTGAGCGTCGGCTAGGTCCTCTTTCGCGGTGCAGTACTCAGTCCCATCGTCCTCGTCCCAGTTCTTCATGAACAGGCCTTCGACCGAGTAGCCTTGTTCCTTTAACAAGGGCGCTGATACCGAAGAATCCACACCGCCCGACATCCCGACGATGACTTTTGTAGCGTTGTTATAACTCATAGATAGCGGACAAGATTTAAGGGCACAGCGCCATTTTCTAAATACTGATCGACGATGTCGAGTACTACCGCGTGTCTGAGATCCGTTGATGCACTTGCAATCTCATCGCGGGTAAGCCAGTGGGTATCCAAGATACTGCTGTCTCGCGTCGCAGAGTCACAAAACCTGAGAGGCTGCGCCGCAAAGCTATGACGCAGATAGCAAACCCCATTTGCCGCGTTAACTATCGTGACGCCCAGGTAACCAGTGAGTGCCACCTCCCAACAGGTTTCCTCTAGGGCCTCGCGGATAGCAGCCTCAATCAGGCTCTCGTTCGGCTCTAGGTGGCCGGCGGGTTGATTGAGCACGCGTCTACCTTGACTAAACTCCTCAACCAGCAAGAACTTGCCGTCATGTTCTACAACTGTCGCAACCGTTGCGTGGGGCGTAAATCGATCGTCAGTCACTGTCTGTCCTTCGGTTGCGGTGATTTCGAACCTTACCTACCGAGCGTGTCTTTGTCGAAGCGGTGCTTCCTCTCTTTATTCTTGTTATCTCAGATCGCGGCCGGGAGACTGTTTGGCATTTGCTACTGCCCCTGGCGACGTTATTTCGTCGGCCACTGATGGTTTCTTTTGTGGATGCTTGAATCATCAGCCGCGGGGTCAACATACATGTACTCGCCAGGCGCAAGGCCGCCGAGAGAGTAGGGGCCAATACTCCGTCGGATTAAGCGCAAGGTCGGGAATCCAACTTCTGCTGTCATTCGGCGAACCTGACGATTTCGTCCTTCGCAAATTGACAGTTCGATCCAGCTGTCTGGTACTGACGCCCGATAGCGTATCGGTGGATTTCGGTCCCAAATAGTCGGTATTTGCAAAAGTTTACAGCGTGCAGGTCGTGTCAGTCCGTCCTTTAATCTCACACCTTGCTCAAGCGCAGCGCACATCTCTATCGTAGCGTCACCTTCAACTTGTACCCAATACGTTTTCCACGCCTTGTGCTTTGGATTTGCGATCTGATCCTGCAAAGCCCCGTCGTTAGTGAGGATGAGCAGTCCCTCAGAGTCGTAATCTAGTCGACCAGCCGCACGGTAACCCGGAGCACTCAAATACTGCGCAAGGGTCGTGCGCGGCGCATGCGGTTTATCGCGATCGGTAAACTGCGACAGTACTTGGAATGGTTTGTTAAACAGTAACAGGCGATTCATCGCGTTAGTCTGCGGCAAAAAGTGGTAACCTTACGACATAAGAGAGGCGGTGCACCGCCACACAATAAACGAATCACTTTGCATGATTCAATCGGGGGCGAGCTTTAGCTCAGCCAGCCAGTCAATCAAACGGAAAGGATCTGACTATCATGGCCTATCAGCACATCAAGGTTCCTGCAGAGGGAACACCCATTACGGCAAACGAGGATCACAGCCTCAACGTACCCAACACACCTATCATCCCTTACATCGAAGGCGACGGCATCGGTATTGATATCAGCCCCGTCATGATCAAGGTTGTCGATGCCGCTGTGGAGAAAGCCTACAGTGGTGAAAAGAAAATCGCGTGGATGGAAATCTACACCGGCGAGAAGGCTGCTGAGCTTTACGAGGGTGACTGGTTCCCTCAAGAGACGCTAGACGCTATCAAGTCGTATCTCGTGGCGATTAAGGGCCCACTGACAACACCTGTAGGTGGTGGTTTTAGATCACTAAACGTCGCTTTGCGTCAGGAACTCGACCTGTATACCTGTTTGCGACCCGTACGTTGGTTTGAGGGTGTTCCTTCTCCACTTAAAGCGCCTGGCGACACCAATATGGTGATCTTCCGTGAGAACTCAGAAGACATTTACGCGGGTATCGAGTACCAAGCGGATTCTGACGAAGCGAATAAAGTCGTTGATTTCCTGATCAACGAAATGGGGGCCACCAAGATTCGCTTCCCTCAAAACGTAGGCATCGGCATCAAGCCTGTTTCTGTCGAAGGAACTAAACGTTTGGTGCGTAAGTCGATCCAGTACGCAATTGACCAAGACCTGCCCTCAGTAACTTTGGTTCACAAGGGCAACATCATGAAGTTCACCGAAGGTGGATTCCGCGACTGGGGATATGAGCTTGCGATGGAAGAATTTGGTGGTGAGCTTCTGGACGGTGGTCCATGGGTCAAAATCACCAACCCAAATAACGGTAAAGAGATCATTATCAAGGATGTCATTGCCGACGCGATGCTTCAGCAGGTGCTGTTGCGCCCGCGCGAGTACAGTGTGATTGCAACGCTCAACCTGAATGGTGACTACCTATCAGACGCACTGGCGGCTCAGGTTGGCGGTATCGGCATTGCACCGGGTGCGAACTTGTCGGATGACATCGCGTTGTTCGAGGCAACGCACGGAACAGCGCCGAAGTACACAGGACAAGACAAAGTAAACCCAGGCTCGTTAATCTTGTCTGCTGAAATGATGCTTCGTCACCTTGGCTGGAACGAAGCTGCAGATCTGGTTATCGATGGCATGAACGGTGCAATTCAGGCGAAAACCGTGACCTATGATTTCGCGCGATTGACAGATAACGCTACTGAGGTTTCTTGCTCTGCCTTCGGCGACGCCATTATTG
>JAYOAN010000116.1:0-5017 GCA_038104285.1 Halieaceae bacterium | reverse complement strand
TCTTATGCCTGAAAGAATGCTTGTCTGGCAGAGAGTAACAAATTTAGGTCAATTAACCCTAGCGGCGAAAGCCGCCACGGTCTCACGTGCGATCCGCTGCAGATACTGCGCTTCAGCCTTGGGCAGGCGATCAAAATAATTGTACTCGAGGCCATGAAGGTCATCTTCATAGAGCGATAGGTAGACAACGCAAGCGCCTAAATAAGTTCCTCTTAAGTTGGGGTGCGTGCCATCAAAATCAGCATGCAAGTCAAACTCGGGGCGCTCCTTGTAAGAGCGAGCATAAGCAAGACCCACCGGAATCACATCTGCATCGGCAGCCTCTCCCGCTGACAGATAAGTACGCTCGATCAGCGCAGTCATACCCTCATCGGCTCGCCGGTGCGGCTCGACATAGGCATGGGTCATATAGAGATAAGGTTGAGCTCCCATTTTTCGCACCTTGCCAGCATACTCTTTGACGGTTTTCAAAAACGCTGTGCGTGTTTCTTCGGCCAATGGTTCGAAGCTACCGCCCTGCATGATCACCGCCTCAAAGGGCTCTTCGACACCAATCCGACCGGGGGCTATTAGCCAATCAATGTTGTGATGCTTCAAGCGAGCACCGCCGATTGTCGCTGACTTGTATTGAATGTCGCGGCTCTTTAAGTCGGGATTGCGCTCAGCCACCATCCGCTTAACGTGGTTGTGAAGACTATCGTTGTAATACAGATAACTGTTGCCAACGAACAATACCCGGGTCAGGGGCTTTTCAGCTGCGATCGCACTGGAGCAAAGAAGCAAGCCAATCAAAGCCGTCTTGGTCCAAAGTGAGTGAACTAGCGATGCCATAAATAAGATCTCCCGAGGCCGCCCCTAGCTAGAACACCAGTGGGACGGCAAGCGCAGCAAGCAGCGTCAGAACCACTAGCGCAACAAGGTTCATGAAAAAGCCTGCGCGTACCATTTCTGGAATCGTGAGGACGCCAGAAGAAAACACAATCGCATTGGGCGGAGTGGCAACCGGCAACATAAAGGCGCAACTTGCAGCCAATGTCACGGGCACGCAAAGGACCAGCGGCTCGATACCCGATTGGGCGGCGATGGCTGCGATGACCGGAAGGAAAGTGGCGGTTGTTGCCAAATTACTGGTGAGCTCAGTGAGAAAGACCACCAACCCTGCAGCGGCCACGATGAGAACTAGAGTACCTAGGTTTGCCACGGGTAACAGAGACTCGCCCAACCACACCGCGAGGCCAGAACCTGAGACTTGAGCCGCCAGCGCAAGCCCCCCACCAAACAGAATCAGCACACCCCATGGCAGACGCGCAACATCCTCCCAATCCATAAGACGCGAGGGCGACCCTTTTTCCGAGGGTAAGACAAACAGTAAGAGCGCTGCCGCCATCACGATCCCGGCATCGCTGAGCCCCTCTAACCCAGAAACAGTATTAAGCCATTTCCTCGACATCCAGAGCGCCACAACCATGAGAAAAAGCAAACCCACGCGCCGCTCGGGAGTCGACATAACACCCATTTCATCGCGCATATCTCGGATGACCTCGGCCGCTTCAGGACTCGCGGGTATATCGACGCGAAAAGCAACTCGCGTAAGGACAAGCCAACCCAGAGGAAGTAAAGCCAGAGCGAGTGGAAGGCCAATCAGCATCCAATCGAAAAACGCGATTTGTCTGCCGTAGGTTTCTTCGACGAATCCAGCCAAAAGCACGTTTGGCGGTGTCCCAATAATCGTAGACATCCCTCCAATGGTCGTGGCGTAGGCAAGGGCGAGGAGCAAAGCCACTTGAAAGCGACGCTTGTCAGCGCTGGAAACACCCACTGATTTCTCAGCCACCATCGCTGCTACCGATGCAGCAATCGGCAGCAACATCATGGCCGTGGACGTATTCGTCATCCACATAGAGAGCAGCGCTGCCGCCAACATAAAACCCAAGATCAGTTTGCGTCCATCGGTTCCTGTTTTGGAGAGGACAGTGAGCGCAATTCGGCGATGCAACGACCACTTCTCAACAGCGAGTGCCAGCACAAACGCACCCATAAAGAGGAAAATCGTGGGATGCGCATAGCTCTGGGCAACCGCCTTAACCGGCATGACTTGTAAGAGTGGGAAACTAACCAGTGGAATGAAGGCTGTTGCCGCGACAGGAATCGCCTCAGTCGACCACCAAGTCGCCATCCAAATGCCTACACCGGCGACCAACCAGGCCTCGCGCGGCATCGTGTCCTGAGAGCTGCTTGTCAGCAACATCAGAAGAAAAACGAGCGGCCCTGTCCATAGACCGATCTGTTTGATCGTTGAGTGTTCTCGATCAGCACTCATATACATTCCCTAGTTCTTGCGAGGAGCCTTTAGGCTAACCCTAAGACAAAAAAGCCCCCTTTCGGAGGCTTTTATCTAAAGGCGAGTTATAAAACTCGCCTGATGATTTTCAGAAACTCAAACGCAGGTCGAGGTACATGTAACGGCCATAATCCGAGTGCGCATCCGCAAAGTAACCGAAGTAACGGTCGGCCAGTGGTGCGCGCTCATCCGTCAGGTTTTTAACCCCAAGACGCATCCGTGCACCCGTATCTGCGATGTCGAAACGGTAATCAAAAGTTGCATCATAGGTTGTCATCGAGGGAATCACGTAACGTTGACCGTCGCTTAGTGTCAGCGAGCTTTGGTAGAACGAGCCCACCTGATAACCCGACAGCGAGGCACCAAAATCACCTTTACGCCATCTCAAACTTGCACGGTGACGCTCCTCTTGATTGCCATCACGACCGACGAGATCAGCGAATCCGTCAATGGGGATATTGGCGGGAATTTGACCAGACGCTTGGCTAGCCACCAACAGCGCTGCGTCACCTGAGGCTTCCTGCTCAAACTTATCGAGGTACGAGCCGTTATATCGGAAGCTGAAGTTACCGATTGACGTATCCATCTCGTAGTAGACGGCGATGTCGTAACCCTCGAGCGTACGCTTATCGAGGTTAGCGTAGGCGTCATCAACACGAACGGTGTCACCACCAGGGCAAATACCTGCCTCGGTGAAGGCGGCGATTTGATCATCATCCGGCGCCTGGCGGACCACCGCTGGGTTGAAGGTCATTGAGCAATTGGCTGTGCCCGCCTGCAGACGGTAGTAGAGATCCAAAATCATATGGTTCTCCTCGCCAAACAAACCGATCGTGTCGTCTTTCTCGATTGTCCACCAATCGGCGGTCAGAGTAAGACCCTCCAAAGGCTCAAAGACAAACCCAATCGACGTATTCTCGCCCGTTTCAGAGCGGAGTAACTCGCTTCCTTGAGCAGAACGCTGAATCGAGTTACGGCAGTCGAGATCATAGACCTCGTTGGTTACTTGGTTAGCGTACTCACAGGTCCAGTCTGTACGCGTGTTACTGCGGGCAACCAAGCCCTCGTTCACCGTAACAAGGTTCGGCGCACGGAATGTCTCAGACCACGAACCGCGAATCAAAAGTGATTCCACAGGGCGGTAGCCGAAGGCCGCTTTACCAACGGTAATGTCGCCATCACTGATGTCTGAATATTTTTCATGTCGAACCGCCAGCTGGACATCCAGATTCTCAAGGAGCGGAATCTGCAATTCACCAAAGGCCGATGTCACCGTACGTGACCCTGAACTATCACCCGTTGGACTCGAGTTTACGACGTCACTCACGTAGGGATAGGTGTCGCCCTGGTAGTCAGTGAAAACAATGGTGCCGTCTAAGCGCGGATCGCGATCATCGCGGTATTCCTCACGACGCCATTCGATGCCCACTAAACCAGCGACAGAACCGGCACCTAATTCAAAGAGATCATTGTTTGAGACTTTGAAATCAAACGTCGTTAACTCAGTCTGTGACTTTCGATAAACGTCGACCAGAATGCGGTCGATATTAGAGCCTTCGCGCGTAGGATCGAACGGGTTGAACGCGTTTGATGAAGAGTCGTTCAGAGCCTCTTGAGCAAGGTTATTGGAGATACGGTTTCGGGTGATGTCCTCCTTTGTCGCCTTAGCGTAGGACACCGCGGTTTCCCAATCCCAATCGCCTTCAGAGCCCCTGAGTCCTTGAAGAATACGGAACATATCACCATCGTTATCCACGATCCTCGGTACCTGACCAAATCGATAGTTATCAATGATGAGATCTAAGCCCTCTGCAGGCACCCCTGACATCGCATCGTCAAGATCTGGACCCGATAAGCGCCCGGCACCGCTACCCAAGGGGTTGTAGGGGTTATCTGCACCCATGATTAGCTTGACTGAGCTAAACGGTGCTGAAGCGTGACGAATTAAGTTGGTCTCTGATTGATAGTAAGAAATCTCGGTAAAGCTCTCATCGCCATTCGCCAGCTCGTGGGTGATGTTGGCGAAGATGCTCATACGATCGAGTTCTGAGGCTAAGTCACGGCCAAAGCCGTTATTGCCGTTGAGGTCGTATCGATAAGTGCCTTGTCCATCCACGGCACCGCAGGTGGTGGCATTAATCGTGTACTGACAGCGAGAGTCGCCAATCGGATAGGTCTCAAACTCACCGGCTGTATCAGTAATTACACCGTTGAGGCTTGTGGGCTCACGGGAAGTTCGAACGTCCATCTGTGGGTATAAGCCGTTTGCAGAGTCATTCCTAAAGGCGGTGTTACCTGCCCAAGGCGAGTCCTCAGGAATACGACGCCGGAAGTCCGAGTCTGCCCATCTAGGATCATCGTTGGAGCTTACGCGATCGCGGTGATAGTAATTGAAGAACACACCGACATTCGTGCGACCGTCGTTGAAGTTTTGACCCCATTCGGCCGTCACGCTTTGGCGCGTACTCGACGTATTTTCGAACTCGGAATGACGGAGGCGAATGTTGAACCCCTCAAAGTCGTCCTTCAGCACGGTATTCACTACGCCAGCCACCGCATCAGCGCCGTAAATAGCCGAGGCGCCGTCCCTAAGGACTTCAACACGATCAATGCCCCAAACGGGAAGATGGTTTGAGTTTGCTGTATTGACGGGAATGAAACTGCCGCCCACTTCTT
>JAYOAN010000115.1:0-5079 GCA_038104285.1 Halieaceae bacterium | reverse complement strand
ACAGCCCCCAAACTGCTTCAGCCGGGCAGGCGATAACGCCACCATCTCTAACACAAGCTGCTGCATGCCTTATGCGAAGCGAGGCCGTCATTTAACGATCCTTTTAATCTGCTACTTCTCTCTACTACTTGATTGCAACTACTTCATTGCGGCGGTTCCACGCGGCGCACTATTTTTGCAATGCTAACTATGGCACGGCGAAGCACTCGCATGGTGTTTTACACTGGCTGAAATAATAACGCACTCAAACGGTCAGCGTTTGCAGTAGCCGCTACGATGGCGAGTCACCAGGTTAGAAATCTCGAGTGCGGTAAGGGCTTGGTGCATATCACGAATGTCGGACCCCATCGCCACAGAGAGTGACTCCGCTGAGTGATATCCATCACCCATCAGTTGCAGGAGTGCTTTTTGCTCATCGCTTAAACTTTGTCTTTGCTCCGAAACTTCTTTCTGGGAACTCAGGCCTTTGCTGAGCGCTGAAAGCGCGCCGCGACCACCTTTTGATCCAAAGGATTCAAAACGACTATTTTCCGATCGCAAACTTGCAGTTTGCTCCGCGGCTCCATGCGTATTCTGCTCTCCGAACCCCTCTAAGACGCCTTGGCTTGCTCTGTAATTTTTAAGCACGGCCTCAGGGGGTATCGGCTTTGACCAGCAGCTCCCCTCGATAATATCGTGAGGATTGGTCGCAAGCATTGCGCCCTCAAGTAAGAGCTTCAAGCACCCCTCACCTTGCTTATGGTTAATCGACCAAGGCAGCGCATAAACATCACGTCCCTGTTCAGCGGCTGCTGTAGCAGTGATTAACGTCCCACTGGGTACGCCAGCCTCAATCACCACCGTTGCAATCGATAAGCCCGATATCGTCCTGTTTCGGCGTCGAAAATGGTGTCGTTTAGGTGCGCTACCGGGAAGAAACTCTGTCACTACCGCCCCTGACTCCGCTATACCAGCGCTCAACGCTCGATTGGCAGACGGATAGACCGTATCAATTCCGGTGGCCATCACAGCGATCGTTCTTCCACCTGCCGCCAGTGCCCCCTTGTGAGCAGCTGTATCAACGCCCTGAGCGAGACCACTGACAATCACGAAGCCGGCCTGGGCAAGCTCGAAGGCAAACCGCTCAGCAAGCTTTAGCCCATCCAATGAAGGACGGCGGCTACCAACAATGGCGATGGCGGGACAATCAAAACAACTGGGGTCACCAAGGCCAAACAAGAAAGGGGGTGCATCTTGGCATTCGGCTAAGAGCGGCGAGTATTGAGGTGCAGTTTGACCCAATAACCAAGCGCTTTTGGGGAGCGGAGGGCTCTTTGCTTGGCGAATGCTTTGGCGCCATGGATCTAATTCTGGTTTAGCAACCGCCTGCAAGACTGACTCAGGATTTGGCCATTGCGTCATTAGTGCAACAGAGCCATGAAAACTCGCATTTTGGGTTATGTATTGTGCGTAACCTAACCAGCGCCCAGGCTGAACGCCCTTGCATCCAAGCATTACCAACATCACTCATCCTTGAGTTATCTCTTGCTGCATCCGTGCAGCTCGTTCTGCTTTATGGGTTAACCAACCTATCCTCAACCGATAACGGTTGGTTTGCATTGAGCACTAAGCCAAAGCTTGCTCGATCATAGACGGCAAATAACATCATCATGCCAGCGGCCTCATAGGGAAGCGTGTAGAGTTTGCCGCTTACTGGGTCCCTGACCGGTTCGCTTACCTTAAAGATAGAAAGGAGTGTTCCTACCTCTACGTCATCGACTTCACCAAAAGTTGTTGCAACAACATCTAAGGCGCCTATTTGCGTCGCACCACTCTCAAGCGACAACATGAAACCGGGTTCCAAGTCGACTGATGGAACCCGAGGCACAAACTCAGCAACAAGCTGTCGATCCTCAATCGGGAGCAACAGGTCACCAACACGCAGCTCCTCACGAGACACTAATATGTCGAACTGGCTGGCCTGATCATCAGCCGAGCCGCGCTGCGACACAACCACCCGGCCAACGGACGAAAGCAGGGTACCGAGCATCTCTCCGGTCTCCGGATGCCTTATATCTCTCGCCGGACGAACCACATCGAACTGCTGATCATCACTCTCAAAGGTGCCAACGGCGTAAACGCGATCACCCATACCCGATATCAAACGCCCACGATAACCGCTGATGATCCTGGGCATTGCCTCAAGATCAAACTGTGTCGCGAACCTGTAGCGAGTGATAAAGGGATCTATTGCCTCTCTCGGGAGTGCATCGATCGCCGCCGGAAGGGGCTCAACTCTCACAGTTGGACTGAGCCTCACGACATCAGACGCCCCACCGTAGGAATTGCCGGCCGTTAGATAGACGCCAGGTGTGCCGCCCTCCCACCGGAGGTAGAGGGTATCCCCCGGGTATATGAGATTAGGGTCCCTGACATCAGGGTTAACCCGCCACAGCTCAGGCCAGCGCCAAGGTTCGTTAAGAAACAGTGCCGAGATATCCCAAAGCGTATCGCCAGCCTCGACCACATAGGTATCTGGTGCGTTTTCTGAAAGTCGAGGAATAGCCGACTGAGCCAGACTCACCGTGGGTAATATTAAGAGGGTGGTGAGAAGCAGGCTGGGAACAAAGCGTATATTCCGTTTATGGGAAGGCAAAATAGAGCGTATGCTTCGAGTACAGCGCTCTAAACATCGTTTCGTCGCTTTTTCTAGCTCAAATAATTTCGGCTCAGATAAAAGAGAGTGTACTACCATATCCAGTCTCCGATCTCCGATCTGTCAGTTTTTCACTCAGGCTCATTGTTCTTTGACGTGACTTATGAAAGAAAATTGGCGTAACTCTGCTTACCGGTATAATGGCAGTCTGCGCTGAGCTTGCTGCCAAAACAAGCACGAATAGGTGCAAAAGTCTGCTAATCCATCCACACAGCGCTTGAGACCGAAGCATGGCCATTAGAAAAATTCTCGAATTCCCTGATCCACGACTGCGCACAAAAGCCGCACCGGTTGAAACTGTCGACCGCAGGATTCAAACGCTGGTAGAAGATATGTTCGAGACTATGTATGACGCAAACGGCATCGGTTTGGCTGCGTCTCAAATAGACGTTCACGAGCAAGTCATCGTCATTGATCTGTCGAGTGACCGTTCCACGCCCCGGGTATTTATCAACCCAAACGTTGAGGTAATCGATGAGTCACTCGACGGCTTCGAAGAAGGCTGCTTATCTGTTCCAGGTTTCAGTGAATCGGTCGAGCGCCCAAAAGCCATTCGTGTCACTGCGCTAGATCAAGACGGCACTGCCATCGATGAGACCGTTACGGGACTTCTCGCTGTCTGCCTCCAGCACGAAATGGATCATTTGCAAGGTAAGTTATTTGTCGATTACTTGAGTCCACTCAAACGTCAAAGAATCCGCCAAAGGTTAGAAAAAGAGCAACGACGCAGAGCCTAAGCCATGAGCCAATCACTGCGAGTTATCTTCGCGGGTACACCCGCATTTGCTGCAGCACACCTCAAACAACTGATCAAATCCAGTCACGAAGTTGTCGCTGTGTACACACAACCCGACCGGCCTGCTGGCCGCGGTAAACGACTCACCCCATCACCCGTCAAGCAGATTGCTTTAGATCATGAGCTTCCCGTACTTCAACCACCTACTTTGCGGAATGAGGACTCTGCATCGAGTCTCGCAGCCTTTGGCGCGGACGTTATGGTGGTCGTCGCTTACGGTTTGTTGCTGCCAAAGGCGATATTAGAGACTCCGCGGCTTGGCTGTATCAATGTTCACGCATCGCTTTTGCCACGATGGCGCGGTGCGGCGCCGATTCACAGAGCGATCGAGGCAGGCGATGTAACTACCGGGGTAACCATTATGGCAATGGACGAAGGGCTGGACACCGGCCCTATGCTGTCTAGAGCCACCATTGATATTAGCGAGGAACACACCACCGAATCCCTCACTCAAGCGCTACAAACCCTTGGCGGGAATGCCCTGATTACAACACTGGACGACTTGGAGTCGTCGCTCAAAGGCGCAACCAAGCAACCCGATGATGGCGTCACTTATGCGCATAAAATAAGGAAGGAAGAAGCTGCAATAAACTGGGATCTCTCGGCCGCAGAAATCAGCCGTAAAGTGAGAGCACTATCGCCAGCACCCGGCTGCTTTGGTATCTATAAAAAAGAGCGAATCAAGATTTGGGAAGCTCGGGCAGAATCCACGCCTTCAGATACCGGCAACTTGCCTGGAACCTTACTTGCCCTCACTAAAAACGGCCTCGAGGTTGCCTGCGGTGAGGGTGACCTCGTCATTACCCGCCTTCAACTTCCCAACAAAAAGCCTATGTCTCTGCCAGACATAATGAACGGCCATAAAGATCGCTTAGTCGTTGGTGATCGATTTGAGAGTGACGAAGAATGACCCTTCGGTTATCGGCGACACTACTGCTAGACAAGGTTCAGCAAGGAGGGTCGCTTAACGCGCTGTTTGAAAACGCCCAAAGCGAGGTTGATGAGTCGGATCGGGCGTTTTTCAGGGAATTGGTGTATGGCTCTTTGCGGTTGTGGCCCATGTACAAAGGCGTCACAAGACAGCTCCTCGAAAAACCACTGAAGGCCAAGGACAGTGCGCTCGAAGCCTTACTTATTTTAGCGCTCTACGAACTCGACGAGTGTTCAACACCGCCCTATGCCTCTGTTTCAGCCGCTGTAGAAGTTTGCGCGTCGCTCAAACGAGCATGGGCCGCCAAACTCATTAACGCCTGCTTGCGTCGTTACCAAAGGGAGAAGACCGTCTTGCTTGAGCAACTAGGCGAGAGCGAACAGGCAGCACTACCTGGGTGGCTCTACAAAGTGTTGAAAAAGCATTATCCAGATGACTTGAATGGCCTCGCAAAAGCAGGCCGCCATAAACCCCCATTAACGCTCAGAGTGAACAGTCAGAAATCGTCACGTAACGATTACATGGAACAGCTGTCATCAGCACGTATAGAGGCGATACCCGTCGGCGCCTATGGCCTTACCCTATCGTCGGCTGTGCCCGTCTCGCAGATTCCCGGTTTCTCCCAGGGCGTTGTTAGCGTTCAGGACGAATCAGCAC
>JAYOAN010000114.1:0-5099 GCA_038104285.1 Halieaceae bacterium | reverse complement strand
ACGCCAATAACGACCCGGTCGAACAAGCTAGCTGCCCGCTCGACAAGGTCTACGTGGCCTTTGTGGATAGGGTCAAATGTTCCAGGGTAAACAATCGTATCGTTACGCATAACAGCTGCTCTTCGTCTCTTCGGGCCGAGACTACACAACACAAATCTTGAGGACAAATCGAACTAATGCAGTTGCGCTAGTTTGAAAGAGACGTCACCTGCCTGTTTTTCTTTAATAATGTCGATGGCCCCATGTTGCCAGGGGGCGCTCTTTGCGGTCTCAATGTAAATTAAGGCGTCAGGCTTTAATAAGGAACTTGTCAGGAGCCAGTCTATACACGCCTCCAGTTCAGATCCTTTGAAGGGTGGATCTAGGAACACGATATCAAAGCTGCCCTCAAGATCTAATGGCTTGCTCGCATCCGCGAGGAGAAGCTCACTGTTAGCGGTGGCGTCGAGCAATCCGCAGTTGGTTTGGATCTGCTTAAGTACAGCGGCATTTTGGTCGACAAAACAGCAGTGACTAGCGCCTCTCGATAGGGCTTCAAAGCCCAGCGCGCCGGAACCCGCAAACATATCAAGGCATCTCGAGCCGGTAATACGTCCTGCTAGCCAATTGAAGAGGGTTTCTCGGACTCGATCTGCCGTGGGGCGGAGTCCCTCAGCATCTGGAAAATTCAACTTTCTGCCGCGCCAATGCCCCCCAATAATCCGAATCTGGTTTGCAGGCTGCCGCGCTCGACTTTTGCTCATGATGCACGCACCTGATGGTAAACTCCCATAGCATAGCGCTGATCATGTGCGCGGCGGTGATAGGAAGCCTAAATTTATGAAGTGGTTTGGACGGAAGCAGAAGGAAGAGACGCAGGAGTCGTCTGATCTGACTGCCAAAGACGAGGCAGTAAAAGACCAGGAGTCTGAGCAGACCTCATGGTTTGGCCGCTTGACGGCGGGCCTCGGTCGAACGAGCCAATCGCTTATGTCAGGTCTTGAGTCGGCACTTGGTGTGCGCGCTACGATAGACGACGATGTCATAGAAGCGCTCGAGACCGAGTTGCTGATGGCCGACGTTGGCGTTGCCACAACGCAAGTTATTATGGATCGATTGATCGCAGCGCATCCTCGCAACTCAGCTGTTGATACGGAAACGGTCATGACTACACTCAAGCGTCTCCTTGTCGAGACGTTGGCGGCTGACGCTACTGATCTCCAGACACCTGACGAGGGCCCATTGGTCATCTTGGTTGTTGGAGTAAATGGCGCGGGTAAAACCACAACAATTGGCAAGCTAGCGCATCGGTATCAGTCGCAGGGGAAGTCGGTCATGCTTGCCGCCGGAGATACCTTCAGGGCGGCAGCGGTTGAGCAGCTGCAGACCTGGGGTGAGAGAAACAACGTGCCTGTGGTTGCTCAGCACACCGGTGCCGACAGTGCCTCAGTATTATTCGACGCGTTGAGCGCAGCTAAAGCGCGCAATGTTGATGTGCTTCTTGCGGATACAGCTGGACGATTAAATAACAAAGCACATCTAATGACCGAGCTGGAAAAAATTGTTCGTGTTATTAAGAAGGCTGATGCATCCGCTCCTCACGAGACGTTACTGGTGCTAGATGCGGGCACGGGACAAAACGCAGTTGCACAGGCAAAAGAGTTCGACGCCTGCGTGGGTGTCACCGGTATTGCATTGACGAAACTGGATGGCACAGCAAAGGGCGGTGTCGTTTTCGCCATTGGTGAACAGATTAAGCGCCCGATTCGCTTTATCGGTATTGGAGAAAGCGTGGAGGACCTGCGCCCATTCGACGCTGATGAGTTCGTCGAAGCTTTGTTTAACCCTGTTGGATAGTTGAGCATGGATCTCTTTTTTGACCGAGTGGGGAAACGCTTTGATCAGCGCGATGCGCTCATCGATCTGAGTTTCAGCATGGCGAGCGGGGAGATGGCCTTCCTCAACGGCCACTCGGGTGCTGGCAAGAGTACGCTTCTGAGACTTTTGCTTTTGCTTGATCGTGCTTCATCGGGAGAGGTTTCGGTGAACGGTCGGCCCTTATCTAAAATCCGCGAGTCGGGTATCGCAGCATACCGACGAGATTTTGGTGTGGTTTTCCAAGATCATAAACTGTTATTCGATCGCTCAGTTTTTCACAATGTGGCGCTGCCACTCGAAATAGCGGGCTTTACTAAGCGCGATATTGATCGAAGAGTGCGCGCAGCCTTGGACAAAGTGGGCCTTTTGGACCGAGAGCGGGCTTCGCCAGAGATGTTGTCCGGTGGCGAACAGCAGCGAGTCGGTATTGCGCGCGCGGTTGTTGCACGGCCTAAGATCCTCATTGCGGATGAGCCGACGGGTAATTTAGATCCGCAATTATCGGCTGAGATTATGGGTTTGTTCGCCGCATTTAATAGCGTTGGTGTCACGGTTATCGTTGCTAGCCACGATTTAGCGCTGATATCTCGTATGTCACAAAGGATCCTAACGCTAAAAGCAGGGCGCCTTATAACGCTAAACAATGATTTGCGAGGTGACCACTAATGGCAGGACCGTCACCTGCAGGGGTTGGATCAGGCCCAAGGCCCAGAGTACTGGCTTGGGCGCATCATCACCGAGAAGCGGCGGCCAAGAGTGTGGAAAAGCTCTTTCGCGAACCCATTTCCAATATGCTCACTGTTTTCGTGATTGCAATTGCGCTGGCGCTTCCAACGTTTGGGCTTTCGTTAGCAAATGCTGTCAATCAAGAGATCAATCGATTAGACGCACCGCCCCAACTTTCTGTCCTGACAGAGGCTAGTTTGACGCTTGACGACGCAAAACGACTGGCCGAAAAAATTGAGCGACAGCCTGGAGTGGCTTCGGTGAAGATTATTGACCGCGATACAGCGCTGACCGAATTTATCGAAGCCACTGGCTTGGATGCACTGTCGAGTCGTCTGGACGATAACCCGCTTCCCCATACGCTCTGGCTATATCCAGCGTCAAACATCCGTTCTGCTGGGCTTGCGCAGTTGAGTCAGGATTTGAAGGCTTTACCGGGCATTGCAGAAGTCATTCTAGACAGCCAGTGGCTCGAGCGGCTCGAGGCGTTTATCGCTTTAGGCCGCTCTATCGCCTTGGCCCTTGGCGTGGCAATGGCGTTGGGCGTCGTATTGACGCTTGGTAATACGCTTCGGCTTGGCATCGAGTCGCGTAGAGAAGAAATCGTTGTCATCAAACTGATAGGTGGCGGCAACGCGTTTGCCAGGCGTCCGTTCCTGTATACGGGTGCATTAATGGGCGCACTCGGAGGCCTAATATCAGGTTTATTGATCTTCATAACACTCGAAGTGCTCAATGCACCGATCTCTCAATTATTTGAGCTTTATGATCGCTCGGCCACTGTCTCCGTATTTGGCTTTCAGGACTTCATATTACTCGTGGGCGTGAGCTCAGTTCTTGGCTGGATTAGCGCTTGCTACTCCGTTCAGCTCCACTTGGCGCGCATTCAGCCGCGCTAGTCTGCAGGCGGAACTTTTGGGTGAATTAGCACTCTCAGGGTAAGAGTGCTAATATTCTTAGCCAGTTTAGGAGGTTTGCGTATGTCAGATACCGATACAGCAGTCGCATTGTCACCAAGTGCCGTTCTCAGCATGGCGCCTGGGGCCAATCTCGGCGCGTATGTACAGACAGTCAGCGCGATCCCAATCCTCTCGATTGAGCGTGAAAGGGAACTTGCTGAACGACTTTTTTATGAGAACTGCGTTGACTCTGCACGTGAGTTAGTACTTGCTCACTTACGATTTGTAGTGCACGTAGCGCGCTCTTATTCAGGCTATGGCTTGCAGGAAGCCGATCTTATTCAAGAAGGTAACGTTGGTCTGATGAAGGCGGTAAAGCGCTTTGATCCAACCAAGGGTGTTCGCCTTGTTTCCTTTGCTGTGCATTGGATCAAAGCCGAGATGCACGAGTACATTTTGAAAAATTGGCGTATCGTCAAAGTGGCTACAACCAAAGCACAGCGCAAGTTGTTCTTTAACTTACGCAGCCAGAAAACGGGTACACATTGGCTCACTGAAGCTGAAACGTTGGCAATTGCAGAGGATCTTGGCGTCGACCCTGCGGAAGTGACTCGTATGGAAAGCCGGTTATCCGGTCGCGATGTGGCGTTTGATATGCCGGTTGATGCTGATGAAGAGTCTGCATGGCAGGCGCCGCAGCAATACCTCGAAGATCAGTCGATGGATCCCGCGATGGTGGTCGAGTCAGCTGACTATGTTGCGCATGAGGAAAATCAGTTGTCTCAGGCTTTGTCTTCCCTCGACGCGCGGAGCCGCGACATTGTTGCTCGCCGCTGGTTATCAGAGCCGAAGGCAACACTCCACGAGTTGGCCGATGAGTATGGTGTATCGGCTGAGCGCATCCGCCAGCTCGAGAGCAACGCCATGAAAAAGCTCCGAACGGGAATGCTCGCTTAACCACACGCCTATGAAATTGTCTTATGTGAGTGTCGCCTGCGTGCTTGGGTTCGCGGGCGTTGCCCTAGGTGCCTTTGGTGCACACGCACTTGCCTCAATTACCACCCCCAACCGTTTAGAAACATGGGCAACTGCTGTCGACTATCACCTGTTTCACACCTTGGCAATTTTGGCACTCTCAGGTCTTTTCAGAGACAAAAACGCTGTTTGGCTGCAGCGAGCACTGCGCGCCTTTATCGCAGGGATTTTAGTTTTCTCCGGAAGCTTGTACGCGCTGGTGATTACAGACATTGGCGTTCTGGGTGCGATCACCCCTGTGGGTGGTGTTTTACTTTTGCTGGGCTGGATATGTGCCGTAATAGCGACGGGTGCGTTAGCTGGCAATGACTGATCACATAGGAAAGCGCATCAAGAGCTTCGTCATTCGTGCGGGCAGGATGACTGAGAGCCAACAAAAAGGTTGGACTACCGGGTTCCCCCAGCACGGCTGTCAATTGAGCGACCAGAACTTTGAGTGGGATCAGTCGTTTGATGTCACTGGCTGTCGCGTTTTAGAGATAGGTTTCGGTATGGGTGACAGCTTAGTGGCGATGGCTGATCAAAATCCAAATGATCGATATTTAGGGATCGAAGTTCATACTCCGGGCGTTGGTAAGCTCT
>JAYOAN010000007.1:22906-25989 GCA_038104285.1 Halieaceae bacterium | reverse complement strand
ATGCCGAGCAAAGGCCAGGTGCGGACTTTTCTTTATAACGCCAGCGATTGAGGTGGTTTTATCGACCGCCGTGACTCACTGCGGTGGCGCCAGCTCGGCAGGTGATGGAAGAAGCTTAAAGCGGCTGATAGCTAAACTTCTGACCACCGATCGACACTTCAACCATGAAACCACCTTGGGAGAGCGTGAACACTGCCATCCCCTTGTTGAAGCCGAAGCTGTCCACTTCTGAACTCTCTCCGTTAGCAACCGTCACCGAAGTTCGACCACCGCCCCCGGTGCTCACCTCTGCCGAGGCGCCTGAATTAAGTGCGACCGCTGCCGCTTGCCCACCAAATTCAAATCCTTCCGATGTAAATTCTCGCAGGGCCCGTGCGTCCTCGAAGAAGATGATTTGCTTGTATACCTGGCCCCCGAATTGAAGCCCCACGCTCACTTGAGTCATCGTCGACTTGCCAATTTCCGTTCCCTCACGAAAGACACTGCCCTTCCCGTGGGCGCCACCGACAATCAAGCCGGCTTTACCTATGCTTGGGAACACTGCGTAACCGTATGATGCATCGATATATGAGCCTGCGCCGGCATCACGAAACTCCTGAAGCGCCACCTCAACTTTTTCTGCAGCCATGGAAGGCGACGAAATTAGCGCGATGACCAAGAAAAACCATGAAAAACGTGTCAACATATCTTTACACCCATTACACCTATGCAAAACATCTACAAACGCAAACAAAACCCATATTACGACGCGGCGGTTACATCCGCGTCCAAAACACTACCGTACTAAGTTTACACCTAATTAAAGGACAACGGACGATGCATCAAGTTCAAACTAAAGCAAAAACTACGACGCTGCCGGGTTCCCTGTCTGACGAAGCGATCGCTGTGCGCGGGGCACTGCTCGAGCGCGGTCTTGAAACGCCTATGGTTGTAAACAACCTCTCGCGAGATCAGAAATACGATCGTATTCGCGAGTCCTTCGAGACCATCATGAATACATTAGGTCTGGATCTCAGCGATGACAGTCTCGAGGAGACCCCACACCGAATCGCGAAAATGTACGTCGATGAGATTTTTTCGGGGCTCGATTACTCCAAGTTCCCCAAGATCACCGTTATCGACAATAAGATGAACGTCGAGGAGATGGTCTGCGTCGACAAGATTGACCTCACCAGCACCTGCGAGCACCACTTCGTGACGATCGATGGCTTCGCGAAAGTCGCTTACATTCCCAACGAGAAAGTGATTGGCCTGTCTAAGATCAACCGTCTTGTGGGCTTCTTCGCACAGCGCCCACAAGTCCAAGAGCGACTCACCCAACAAATTCTTGTCGCGCTCCAGACACTCCTGGGAACAGACGACGTAGCCGTGACGATGACCGCTGTGCATTATTGCGTGAAAGCGCGCGGTGTGAAGGATGGGAGTTCTTCGACGCGCACGACGTCTCTCGGCGGCGTTTTCAAGTCCGACCCAGCCTCTCGCGCTGAATTTTTGGCTTAAGTCTCCGAATAGCGCCTAAAGCCTGTCCGTTTACTTAGTCAGGCTCGCTTCACTCTCAGAGACGCGCACAGGGATTGCTAGCGAGCGATTCCTTTTACCAATCGATAGATTCGCCAGCCCAGTCGATGTATGACAGATCTCCATCGGGGATGGCCGAGCCCATAAGCCCTTCAAGCTGTTGGGCCGTAAACTCAGGGGTAAATAACTTTCCCTCCGGCACCGATCGCTGAAAGGGCTTAGACAAAGGCGAGTCCACCGTCCCTGGGTGGTAAGCAATGAGTTTTGCGTTCTTGTTTACTCGCTTAGCCTCAATGGCAGCACATTTGAGCATCATGTTTAGGGCTGCCTTGCTCGCTCGGTAGCTATACCATCCACCCAGACCATTGTCCGACAAGCTACCCACACGCGCCGTCAACGCAGCTATGCGTGGCTGATCTGATTTTCGTATCAGGCCCCAGAACGCCGAGAGCACCAGCATTGGCGTCAGCGCATTCACATTCATGACGTGCTGCCATGCGGCTACACTGATATCACCTACTTTACGCTCGGGGCCGAAGTCCTCGCCTGACAACACGCCATTGGTGATGACGAGACGCTCGATATTTGTGCCACGCGTGGCTACCGCCGCGGCAACCTCAGCGAGGGATGTTTCGCTGTAGTCAGTTATCAACGAATGTACGTTTTCGGTATTGCAGTGCTCACGCCCAATCGCAACCACATCGTAACGATCCAACTGAGTCCAAAGGTTGAGGAGTGAGCATGCAATCGCACCGCCACTCCCGACTACAATGGCAAGCGGTCGCGCCTCAGTAACCAACTACAGTACCGTCCTTACGCATTTCCGTCGCACCTGTCAGTACACCAGTCTCAAGGTCACGACTAATAGCCTGATAGCCACCAAACTTACCTGCGGTATCGTCGACTTCGACAATGTGGCCCATATCCCTGAGCGCTTTTACCGTGCTCTCTGGCACGCCCGGTTCGACAAACAGCGTCCCGTAGTCAGTCGCAATACCCTCGTCAGGGCTTGAACCACCGTCGTGGAGGAATCGAGCCGCGTCACCCGCTTCCTGCAGATTCATCCCAAAGTCGGCAATGTTAACCAGAACCTGCACATGACCCTGTGGCTGCATACCGCCCCCCATCAGTCCGTAGCTCATGAACGGCTTTCCATCCTTAAATAAAAAGGCGGGAATGATGGTGTGAAAAGGTCGTTTACCCGGAGCATAGACATTGGGATGCCCCTCCTCCAAAGAGAACAGCTCACCTCGGTCTTGCAGCATAAACCCGAGCCCTGTCGGCACGAGCCCACTTCCCATACCGCGGTAGTTGGACTGAATGAGCGACACCATCATGCCTTCCCCGTCGACAACGGTTAAGTAGGTTGTATCGCCCTCACCCTCCAACTCGACAGCTAACTGAGCTGGTGAAATAACGCCATCACTCTTGATCCGAGCAAACTGACGCCGCGCAAACTGCTCACTGAGCAGCTCGTCGATAGGGATCTCTGCAAACGCTGGATCCGCAAACGTACCCGCCATCGCCTCGAACGCTAGCCGTTTCGCCTCAACCATGTAGTGAAA
>JAYOAN010000007.1:21255-22806 GCA_038104285.1 Halieaceae bacterium | reverse complement strand
CGCTGATTAGCGGCAAACCCTGCTGCGATAACAGGCGACAAGGGAAAGCCCTCATTCGCGTAACGTATGGGCTGTTCCAGAACTTCGCCCATCGTCAATTGACCCCACCGCGCGTGCAGTGCGAACCAGCCGTCGACAGCACCGGGCACTGTCACAGACAACGACCCGTGTGAGGGAATGCCTACGTAGTCCCCTGCCAGCACACCCTTTTCTTTCATCGCGGCGATTGCGCTTTTAAGCTGAGCCAATGACCGCCCCTTGGGCGCTCGTCCCGAGCCGTTGTAGCCATAGAGTTGTTTTGACTTTGGGTCCCAGACGATAGCAAACAAATCACCACCGATACCGTTGCCGGTAGGCTCCATCAATCCGAGCGCAGCATTGGCAGCAATCGCTGCATCCACCGCAGAGCCGCCCTGCTTGAGAACATCAACCGCAATAGAGGATGCGAGTGGCTGTGCCGTCGCTGCCATGCCATTGACGGCCATTACAGGACTGCGCGACCAGTTCTCACCTACGGGCCGCGCACCGGGGCCTAGATCCTGTGCAGTGGCACTCAGCGCCAAAATAGTGGTCGATAACGTTGCGAAGCATCGCCTTATCATAGTTTTCATGGTCAACTCACTCTCGAATTAGTTTTAAAACATTGCATCAGGAAACACCCCATGTCGAGTCAGCAAAAAGTTGCCTTTATCGGACTTGGTGCCATGGGCTATCCCATGGCCGGCCACCTTCAGCGCAACGGCTTTAACGTCTGCGTTTATAACCGCACCGAAACCAAAGCATTTGCCTGGGTCGACGAATTTGGCGGCACTTCAGCACCGACCCCTGCCGAGGCCGCTGTTGACGCCAGCGTCGTGTTTCTCTGCGTGGGCAATGATAGCGATGTCCGGGCAGTCGCGTCCGACTCTGAAGGTGTTTTGTCCACGATGACGCAAGGTGCCACTCTGGTGGACCACACGACGACATCGCGAGAGCTTGCGGTCGAACTCGATGAGGCCTGCGATGCCATCGGTGTGCATTTTTTGGATGCGCCCGTATCGGGAGGGCAAGCCGGCGCCGAGAACGGTGTTCTGACAGTTATGGTCGGTGGTAAGCAGGCCCATTTTGATTGTGTCGAACCCATCATGCGTTCATTTGCGAAGCACGTTCAGCTTATGGGCGACGTGGGTAGCGGGCAGACCACCAAGATGGTGAACCAATTGGCCATAGCCGGCATACTCGGGGGCCTGTCTGAAGCACTGCACTTTGCCGAATGCGCCGGACTCGATATTGATGAGGTGACACGAGCGATTCAGGGCGGCGCCGCGCAATCATGGCAAATGAACAACCGCGCATCGACCATGGCACAGCGCGAGTATGATTTCGGCTTCGCCATTGACTGGATGCGCAAGGATCTCGGTTTTGCGCTTGATGTGGCCCAGCGGCTGGGTCTTCACTTACCTATCGCAACAATGGTCGACGCTCAGTATGCCAATGTGCAAGAGAACGGCGGTAGTCGCTGGGACACGTCGGGGCTCATTGAGCAGATCCGTATCAGAAGTGAAAAAGTAG
>JAYOAN010000007.1:16335-21155 GCA_038104285.1 Halieaceae bacterium | reverse complement strand
AAACTGGGAGAAAAATGCGGGCTCGCTGGCACATCTATCAAAAGTGGATGCATAAGCTATCTCAGGTCAGTGAAAGGTAGCGAAAGGCAGAAAAGACGTAGCAGGAAATGACCGTGTCACGCAGCGCTGAATACTGGAATACAACTCCCCTATCCGACTTGAGTCACGAAGAGTGGGAGATGCTCTGCGACGGCTGTGGGAAGTGCTGCTTACATAAACTACAAGACGAAGACACCGACGAGGTCTTTTACACGCGGGTCGCCTGCGAACTCCTCGATCTTAAAGGGGGTAACTGCCGGGATTATCAAAATCGGTTTAAACGCGTGCCCGATTGTATGGACGTCTCCACCATGACAATCGAGCAGATGAAATGGCTCCCCGCTTCCTGCGCGTACCGGCTTCGATCAGAAGACAAAGAGTTACCGCTCTGGCATCCGCTGATTACAGGACACGTCTCTTCCGTGAAAAAAGACCCTCGCGGTATTCGAGGCAGGGTGATCTCAGAAGCCAAGGTAAATTCAGAGGATTTAGAGGACTACATTATTCGTTGGATAGACGCCTAAGTTGCCACATCGGCCCTAGACCGAAGCAAGCGTCTCAAGCCACAACTATCGAGAAGGCGGCGTGTAATAGCCCAGCAACCTGGGGTAACCGTTTTTCGTGCGTCGGCTAAAGCGAGAGTCCCACGAGTCCCATACTGTGCCACCACGGATTGCCATCATGTGTCGTGGTATCACCGCAATGTGATCTCCCTCTCTCGGAATATCGGTGAGATACGTGCCCTTGGTAAGTGTGAGTTCCCAGCCCTTACCTGTTAAGTAGAGGTAGTGAACGGGTGTCATGACCCCGTCAGCTATCGATGGGTATAGCCCGCCAGTCATTTTTTTTTGCAAGTATGAAAGGTCTTGCCGAACGTGAGTGTACGACTCACCGGTAATAAGACAGATGGCCCGTACGACGCAGTCAGCCCTGCCCCGAAATCCAGCATCTTCTCGCCCCCCGTCGTGTTGCACATAATCCAACACTGCACGCGCCCCGCCGTATGTATTAGTCTTTCTTCGAAATATCATCGCAACCGGATCAATCCTGACGTCGTTTACGCGAGCGCAAGATTGCTTCCATTAGTGCCTGAGGACAACTCGTGACCGTCACATTGAACGATATACAGCGTGCCTATCAGCGTATTAATGAAAAAATCGTGAGAACGCCGCTGCTCAACTCGCCCAGACTTGATGCAATTGCAGATCGAAAGCTCTGGATCAAAGCTGAGCCACTGCAGGTGACCGGAAGTTTCAAATTTAGAGGTGCTTGCTCGGCAATTAGCGCTTTGCCAAACGACACCCTCAACCGCGGCGTAGTGGCATATTCATCGGGAAATCACGCACAGGGGGTAGCACTCGCAGCCAAAGTATTTGGTACGCAAGCGACAATTATCATGCCGCACGATGCACCGGCCAACAAAGTCGCCAACACCAAGACCTATGGCGCGACAGTCGTGCACTATGAGCGCGGGGTTGAGAGCCGAGAGGCGATTGGCCAAAGGTTAGCGCAGGAGCACGGATTTCATCTCATCAAGCCCTATGACGATTTAGACGTCATTGCCGGACAGGGCACGGTAGGCTTGGAGCTCGCCGAGCAAATAACTGAAGCAGGCGCGCGAGCCGAAGCGCTACTTTGCTGTTGTGGCGGCGGTGGTTTAAGTTCAGGGATCGCTGTGGCGCTCAGCGAGTTACGACCCGAGATCAGAGTTCATACGGCAGAGCCGGAGTGCTTCGACGACACGGCTAGGTCCTTGGCGCTTGGCGAGCGCGTCAGCAATCCCACAGAGCAAGGTTCGATCTGCGATGCCATCATCACCCCCACGCCTGGTGAATTGACCTTTCCGCTCCTACAGAAACATGCAGGGGATGGCTTCGCCGTATCTGACGAGTCAGTCCTAGTTGCAATGAAAACAGCCTTCGATACCCTCAAAGTCACAGTTGAGCCCGGTGGCGCAGTCGCGCTTGCTGCCGCACTTAACCCTGAGACCCTGCCCGAAGAGAAAGAACTCATCGTCATTCTTTCCGGCGGTAACGTCGATCAGCAATTATTCCAACAGGCCCTTAAAATTTCGTAGCCAAATACTCGCCATACGGCATGTGGCAAATTGCCAATTTCAGTGATCTAGCACCTACCTCTAAACGTACCTTGGGCGTAATCAAACGGTGGGGAGAACCGGTATTCCGGTGCTTGTTAGCACACGCAGTCGGAGTGCAAAACGCATTTCACTCTAACGTGTGCTAAGTCAGCCTCCTCCGTCAACGATTTTTCGACAGGGAGAACAGCATGAGCGATGACCGTAACTGGGGCGTTTTAGCGTCACAGTCCGATGAGGATGCGCTTAGAGGTAACATCACAGCCGCCGATCAGTTCCACGCTGACGTTGCGTCACGTGAGATTCATTGGCAAAACCCGTCCACTGGTGCATGGCTCGCTCGAGGCAGCGATGACAACTGGATGGGCTGGGATTCTCGCGGCGAGAGTGCATCGCTAGATCGCGGTGCATGGACTCCCTGGTCATCTGTTCTTGATCAATCCGCAGCACCCTACTACCGCTGGTTCACAGGTGGTCAAACCAATGCTTGCTTCAATCTCGTTGATCGACACCTCCTCCAAGGCCGCGCCGACAAGACTGCAATCATCTTCGAGGGGGACCGATGGGATCCCTCGAAAAACGACGGGCGCGGAGGTCCGGTAACCGAGCAGCATTTCAGCTACCGCGTTCTGTTTCAGGAAGTCGTGGCGCGCATGCAGGTACTCAAAGACCTCGGTCTGGTGACAGGCGATCGTATCGCGTTCAATCTTCCGAACATCCCAGAGCAGATTTTCTACATGCTGGCCGCACAGCGTATGGGCGTTGTTTACACGCCGGTATTTGGCGGTTTTTCAGCGAAAACCCTGTCTGATCGAATCCACGATGCAGGCGCCAAGGTGGTCATCACAGCGGACGGTGGCTATCGAAATGCCGAGGTCGTTGCGTACAAGGGCACCTACGCAGATCCTGCACTCGACAACTACATCCCGAGAGAAACAGCACTCGAAACATTGAAAGCGGTGCTCGGCACTTACGACTTAGGTGACTTAGCCGACACACTCTACAGTGATGTCTCCGAGGCACTGGCAGGCGAGATAACGCTCGAGCGTTCAGATGTGATGCGCGAACTAGGCGCCTCCTTAGCACGTCAGAATACGATTGCTGCGGAAATGACAGCGGAGCTTCGCACTGCAGTAGCGCGGCAACTGGCGGACGCTAAACACAATGTCGAAAACGTGATCGTCGTTGAGTACACCGGTCAGGAGATCGTCGAGCACAGTCGAGATAAGTGGTCGAACGACCTCGTTGATGCTGCAAAAGCGACGATCGCAGGTCATTTGGGGCTTTCATCATTCGACGACTTGGCTTCTGAGACTGCAACTGACGTTTGGTCGAAACTCAACGCCGTTCTGCCCGCAGAAAGCGTTGACTCCAACTTCCCACTTTTCATCATTTACACCTCAGGCTCTACGGGTAAGCCCAAAGGCGTTGTGCACACCCACGGCAGCTGGTTAAGCGGCGTGAGCCACACAATGCGAACTGTCTTCAATGCGACCGAGGATGACACCCTTTACGTGATCGGTGATCCGGGTTGGATCACTGGACAAAGCTATCTCATTGCCGCGCCGCTCGTGCAAGGCATGACAACGGTAGTTGCGGAGGGATCACCACTGTTCCCACACGCGGGCCGCTTCTCTTCGATTATCGAACGCTACAAGGTGACGCTTTTCAAGGCAGGTTCGACTTTCCTCAAGGCTGTAATGACAGACCCAGCCAGTGCACGAGAAATGGCTGACTTTGATATGTCGACCCTTCGCGTCGGAACCTTCTGTGCAGAACCTGTATCGCCTGCTGTTCAACAGTTCGCTATGGACAACATCTGTAAGCATTACATCAATTCGTATTGGGCGACGGAACACGGCGGTATCGTATTCAGCTGTCCATGGGGTGGTTACAAGCCGCTTGCTGCTGACGCAAAGACCTGGCCTCTTCCCTGGGTGCAGGCGGAAGTACGTGTTGCCGAGACAACAGCTGCCGACGGCACAGTAACTCAGTGGCGCACAGCGGATTCTGGCGAAAAAGGCGAGCTGGTCATCACCCAGCCCTACCCCTATCTCGCGCGAACCCTATGGGGCGACGCAAGCAACTTATTTGAGGACAGCTGGCAAGGCGATATCGATCGCTTCAGTGAAGTGTATTTCAATCGGTGGGATGGCGAGCTGACCTACACGCAGGGCGATTACGCCCGTCAACACGATGATGGTGCGTTCACGCTGCACGGCCGTTCCGATGACGTGATCAATGTTTCAGGCCACCGAATTGGTACTGAGGAAATCGAGGGCGCTATCCTGCGAGACAAAACACTGCGAGAGGACTCTCCCGTCGGTAACGTTGTCGTCGTCGGCGCACCGCACGATGAAAAAGGTGAAACGCCGGTTGCATTCCTAGTGGCTGCCGCGGGACGTAAGCTTTCCGATGACGACCTTGCACGACTGCAGTCTTTGGTGCGATCAGAGAAAGGCGCAACCGCAGTACCCTCTGACTTCCTCGTTGTCTCTGCTTTCCCCGAGACCCGCTCAGGTAAGTACATGCGGCGGACCCTCCGATCGATACTTCTCGATCAGCCTCTGGGCGATATTTCGACGCTCAAGAATCCCGAGTCTGTCGAGGAAATCCGTAACGCTGTCGCACAGTGGAAAGACTTTGGCCGCTTAACCGAGGCGCGTCGCGTTGTTCAGACGTGGCG
>JAYOAN010000007.1:0-16235 GCA_038104285.1 Halieaceae bacterium | reverse complement strand
AGTGGAAAGACTTTGGCCGCTTAACCGAGGCGCGTCGCGTTGTTCAGACGTGGCGCTACCTGCGGGTCGAGACACACGAAATCGCACCGGGACATCTCGTTGCGCTGGTTGTGATATCAAGCCCACCCGTAAACGCACTCAGTGAGCGCACGCTCGATGAGCTACACACAGCGCTGACCCAGCTAGCGCACCAGGACGACCTGTCTGCGATGGTCGTAACAGGCGCACGAAACACATTTGTTGCCGGTGCTGACGTTAAAGAGCTTCTGAAAATCGGTGAGAAAGGCGATCTTGAGTCGGCTCAGACTCTGCCAAATGCCGCTCAGACAGCATTTGCAACGCTTGAAAATCTCGATATCCCCATTATCGCAGCCGTTAACGGCCCTGCACTCGGTGGTGGTAACGAGCTGGTACTCGCTTGCTCGCATGTTATCGCCGCAAAACACGCCGAATTCGGCCAGCCAGAGATCAACCTAAACCTTCTGCCCGGTTACGGCGGAACACAGCGACTCACACGAAAATTGTTCGACGCTCACGGTACCGATGGTGCGGCGGAAGCGCTGCGAATGATGCTCGATGGTCGCACCATCGACGCAGAGAAAGCGCTTGAAATCGGCTTGATCGACGACATTGTCAACACCGAAGGTCTCTCAACCGTAGAGGCAGCGATGGCTGCCTTGAGAGATCACTTCGCCGGGGGCGACTCGCTGAGAGTATCCATGGCGCGCAGGAAGAAGCTCAAGCAACAGCGTGAGCAAGCGGTTGCCATCGATGAGTCTCTGCTTTCTCATCCTGGTGTGGCTTCAGCGCTCGCGCAAATTCGTTCTAGCGGCCGAAACAAGCCGGTCGACTTCATCATCGACGCCATGCTTACAGGCGCCCGCGACGGTCAGGCAGCTGGCTTACGACGTGAAGCAGAGTTGTTCGCTCAAGGTGTTTGCGACCCAGAATGCGGTCCTGATGGCATCTCGGCCTTCCTCGAAAAGCGAAGCGCACCGCTCCCACCTAAGCCAAAATCGGTACAACCCGACGCATCAGCGGAGGCGCGTGCAGCACTCATCGATGAGGGCAAACTTTTGCCCATGGGCGCCAGCTTCTTCCCAGGAATAACCCCAATCCCAGAGTACCAATTGGGTTACGGCGTCATGCGATCGCATGAAGACGGCACACCACTTCACGGTGACCCAGCGGTAGCTGAGAAGGAACTGGTATTCCCTACGCCTTCACCCAGTGCAAACGAAGCGCTGGTGTACATCCTCGCATCAGAGATGAACTTCAACGACATCTGGGCGATTACAGGCATTCCCGTGTCACCGTTCGACGCACGCGATGCGGACGTTCAGGTCACAGGCTCGGGCGGTGTCGGTATCGTTGCTCAGCTCGGCCAGGATTTGGTCCGTGAAGGTCGACTCTCTGTGGGTGATATCGTCACGATCTACTCTGGACAGAGTGAACTCATGGCTCCCGATCAAGGTTTAGACCCGATGGCTGCGGATTTCCGAATTCAGGGCTACGAGCGTAATGACGGAAGTCACGCTCAGTTTTTAACGGTTCAAGGCCCTCAGCTGCACGCTAAGTTGCCAGGTATCAGCATCGAAGAGGCAGGCTCTTACGGCTTGACCATGGGTACCATTCACCGAGCACTCTACAACACACTCGCCATCGAGCCCGGTAAGCGACTCTTTGTCGAGGGTGCATCTACCGGTACCGGTTACGACTGCTTGCGAAGCGCCCTATCCTCCAGCTGTGCTGCTTTGGGCATGGTGTCGAGCGCGGACCGCGGCGAACGCGTTGAGGCAGTAGGTGGCCATGCGATCAACCGAAAAGACAGTCGTTGGGCCGATATATTCACCGCGGTCCCCGACGATCCCAATGAGTGGGCAGCGTGGGAAGCAGCCGGTGAGCCTTTTGTTGCCGAAGCTGAAAAGCAAGTCGGCGGACAAATTGACTACTCAGTCTCTCACGCTGGCGAAACAGCGTTCCCCCGCTCGTTCCAGCTACTGGGTGAAAACGGTGTACTCACGTTCTACGGAGCTTCATCGGGATACCGCTTTACCTTTATGGGTAAGGCAGGTGCCTCCTCGCCCGCAGCGCAGTTCTCGAAGGCGGGCCTGCGCGCAGGTCAATCGCTACTTGTGGTTTATGGCCCCGGCGCTGAAGACGGTATTGTCGACCCTGTTGCCATCGAAGCCATCGAGGTGGGCTGCCAACGCGGCGCGCAGGTGGCAGTACTCGTCGACACGGTATCTCAGCGTGAGTTTGTTACCTCGCTTGGTTTCGGGGCTCAAATGAAAGGCGTGGTCAGCCTCGAGGAAATCGAGCGTCGACTGGGCGATGAATTCGATCCGCCCGGCCCGTTCCAACAGATGCCAAACCCGTTCACGGAATCAGCGGCGTTCAAGGAATCGGTCCGAGCCTTCTCAGATCGCACGTTGAAGCCAATTGGTTCAGCTATCGCGCCGCTCCTACGCAACACCTTGGATAAGCGTGGACTGCCCGATGTGGTGTTTGAGCGCGCGGGACGCGACGGCTTGGCCTTGGCGACCTCGTTGGTTAAGCCAAATGTCGGCAAGATCGTGTACTCCGAGGATCTGAAGGGTGCACGTTTCAGTTTCTATGCCCCGCAGGTTTGGATGCGTCAGCGACGCATCCTGATGCCAACAGCTGAGATACGAGGAACACACCTCAACACAGCGCGCGAGTTTGCGGAGATGCAGGAACGCATCGCTGCAGGCCATATCAGTGTATTGCCACCTACCATCATCCCAATGGAAGGCGTACCTGAGGCGCACCAAGCAATGTGGGAGAACCGTCATGCTGGCGCAAATTACGTTGCCATGCACGCCCTACCACGCACCAACCTCAAGTCTCGCGATGAGCTTTATCGTGCTTGGGCTATTCGCGACGCAATGGAGCGTGGTGAAACACTCACAAAAGTAGATACAGGATCAGCAGGAGCACTCCAATGAATGATATGAGCGATATTCCCCAGGATCTGCTAACGCAGTCTATCGCTGGGCGTCGGCTCGACAACAAATGCATCATCCTCACCGGTGCTGCAGGCTCGATTGGTAGCTTCATTACGCGCCAACTTCTAAGAGAAGGTGCGCGTGTCATGCTGACCGGTCGGGATCAGAGCAAACTCGATGATTTCATCGGTGACCTGGTCAGCGAGGGCTTTGAGGAAACCTTCATGGTCAGTGCAACAGGTGACTGTGCAGATCCTGAGGTTTGCCGAGAGATCGTTGCAAAAACGGTTGCTGCCTTTGGTCCAATCGACGTCTTGGTGAACAATGCGGGTGCTGCTGGTCCTAAGTTCACGCTGAGAGACATTCCGTTCACGGAAGCCGAACAGCGCGCAGCGGATTCTGACCAGACCATGTTCGATTCTGCGATGAACCTGCTTGGTGCTCCCTGGAACATGGCGAGAGCTGCTGCACCGCACATGTCTTCAGGCGCTAGCATCATCAACGTTTCCACTATCTTCTCCCGAACACACTACTATGGGCGTATTCCCTATGTGGTACCAAAGTCAGGCCTCAACGCGCTGGGTAAAGGCCTAGCACTCGAGTTGGGGGAGAAGCAAGGTATTCGCGTGAACACCCTCTTCCCCGGTCCGATCGAGTCTGAGCGCATCGAGAGCGTATTTGCGCGCATGGATGAGCTTCAGGGTGTCGAGCCCGGAAGCACGGGCAAAGAATTCCGCGACCTGATGATTACCACGCGCACGTCCGACGGAGGCCTTGAGTACAAGTACCCAACGCCAACTGACGTCGCCTCGGGTATCGTTTGGTTAGCGTCAGACGAGTCATCGGCCCTGTCTGGCCACCACATCGAAGTCACCAACGGCATGCAGGTGCCCGCGCAGAGTCGCTCACAGTTGGTGTCATGGCCCGATAAGCGTCTTGAGGATTTGTCAGGTCAAGTTGTGTTAATCCTTGGCGGTGACGACTATCAAGAGGCGGTCACCTTTGCAGAGCGCCAAATTCAAAGCGGCGCGAGAGTCATGCTCGCTTTCCGCAACTTGAATACAGTCGGTCACGCGCGTTCGCTGGTGCAGTCACGCAACCTTGGCGACGTACAGCTGTCGCACCTTGATCCACTCCGTCGTGAATCTGTTGATCGTTCAATGCAACTCATCGCTGATCATTTCGGTCGACTCGATGGCGTTATTTTGCTGCCACAGAAGCCAAACGGTGAGTACGGCTATTCCCTGACCACGGCAAATGATGAAGACGTTGCGAACTTTGTACGGGACGAGGTTGTTGCGCCTGTTGCCTTTGCTTCCAGCTTCGCTCGAAACATGGATCAACTGTTTGCCGAAGGTGAGCCGCCAGCCATCGTCTACGTTACCAACCCATCAGACCATCACGGCAACCTGATGAATGAAATCATTCGTGCTTCTGTCGAAGCGCTGATTCGTGGCTGGCGCCACGAGGATGAGACTCTGGCGAATACCGGCGAACTTCCCTGGGCGGTACAGCCTAACCAGATGGTGCGCTACGACACCGAGGACCGAGAGGCTCTCACGTTCGCGGCAGACTGGGCGGCAACACTGACTAACCGTGTCCGAAAGATGGATTCGATTAACCTTTGGCTACCCCGAAGCATCAAGCGATCAACGGGCAAGAGCTCTATGCCGTCGTCGATCTCGCGGGTACTTCCGGGTCTGCACAAAGGACGAACCGCAGTGATTACTGGCGGTAGCTTGGGTATCGGTCTGCAGCTAGGCCGTTTCCTTGCCATTGCCGGCGCCCGTGTGCTTTTGAGCGCTCGAAGCGAAGGCAAGCTTGCCGAGGCTCGTGACGAGATCGTGGATGAGCTGCGCAACATTGGCTACCCCCGCCCCGAGTCGCGAGTGACCATTCTCGGTGGCATCGACGTGGGTGATCCCGAGGCGCTTGATCGTCTCCATGACCACGCAGTCGCCGAGTTAGGCCATGTTGACTTCCTGATCAACAACGCCGGCATCTCCGGTGCTGAGGAAATGGTGGTTGATATGACACGTGCGGATTGGGATCGCACAATGGAAGCCAACCTGATCTCGAACTACTCGCTTATTCGCAAGTTCAGTCCTGCGATGAAAGCAGGCGGTAAGGGCTCTATTTTGAACGTATCAAGCTACTTTGGTGGCGAAAAGTACGTCGCCGTGGCCTACCCCAACCGTGCTGACTACGCCGTTTCTAAAGCGGGACAACGGGTATTAGCCGAGATTCTGTCTCGCCACCTTGGTCCAGAGATTCAAATTAACGCTCTCGCCCCCGGTCCCGTAGACGGTGCGCGTTTGAGAGGCTCAGCCGAAGCGCCTGGACTCTTCGATCGTCGCGGTCGTCTCGTACTGGAGAACAAGCGTTTGAACGAAGTTCACAAGGCGATTTTAGCTGGGATCTCAACAGGCTTTGGTGCGGACGGCGTTATGTCGCTTGCGAGCAATGCTGTCGATGGAATCGATATCGATGCACTACCCAAGCCGATTGCGCGCCTTGTACTCAAGATTCGCGACTCAGGTGGCATGGGAAATTCATCGCAGTACCTCATGCATATGGGTATCGCAGCGAAGCTCATGACCCGCCTTGTGCGTGCTGGAATTCTCAGCGATGCGCAGCGCGAGCAATTCTTGGGAACGTTTATCGACGCCCCAGCACCCTTCTTTGATTTCTCAGAGACGTCAAAGCAGGCTGAGCAGATTGAAACGGGCATTCTTAATCGCCTCCACCTTCACAAAATGCCAACTGACGAACAGGTCGGACTTTCAACCGTCTTCCACCTCGCCGATGACATTGTGAGTGGTGAGACCTTCCACCCATCCGGTGGTCTCAAGTTCGATCGTTCAGTCACCGAGGGTGAGCTGTTGCTACCACCCAACGAAACAGAGGTCGCAAAGCTTAAGGGCAAGCGCATTGTTTTGATCGGTGACTCGATGCGTAACGAGCTTACGCATATTGCCAATGGCTTCCTCGCGCAAAACGTTGAGAAACTGTGGGTACTGACCAAGACCGAGGACTCCGCCAATGCGATGACGCACAGCGTGGATAATCCTCATGGTATTGATATCGAATGTCGCGCGATTGGCGATGATCTCGAGAGTAGCTTAGACAACATTCTCCGTAACGACGGCGGCTATGATGTTGTTGTGAGCAGCCCCTTCGAGCGTCTCCCGTTGAATGCACTCGCTGCGAACGCTAACGAGCCATGGGACCGGGTATTGAGTGATCACGAGTTTAGAAAGCTTGTGCACGATCAACTAACACACCACTTCCGTGTTGCGCGCACGTCAGCACTGGTGCCGAACTGTCAGATTGTGTTGATCACGCCTGAAACATCATTGGCATCGACGCGAGAAGAGTTTGCACTGGCACTCTTCGTGAAGAACTCACTCCACGCCTTCACAGTGACACTGGGTGTAGAGGGTGAGCGACTCCCAACTGTACCTGCCATCAACCAGGTGCAGCTAACACGTCGTGCTCACACAGAGGAGCCTTCTAACGATCAGGAGCTCGAGGAAGAAATGACTCGTCTGGTTCACGCAGTCCTTCAGTGTTCGGTGCCCGCACCCGCACCCTCGGACAGCCGCTACCTCTCGAAGATCTTCCGCGGGAACGCAGTTACGGTGTAACTCAGGGCAGGGTGATCACCAAAACCGGGGCTCTGCCCCGGTTTTTTTTGTCCATTTTTTGCTTGTCACATTTCTTTGCACCGCAAGCGCTTTGTGAGTAGTCTCGAGAAACACTAATAAAAAAGAAATGACGAATGACCGAAGGCGGTTCAGCACTCCCCTTTAGCACAAAATTCTTGTACGGCTTCGGTTCGATAGCCTACGGAATCAAAGACAACGCATTCGCCTATTTCCTCTTATTTGTCTACGTCCAGGTCTTCGGTCTAGCGCCAGATCTTGCCGGTCTTGCGATTTTGATCATGCTGATTTTCGATGCGATTTCTGATCCTCTGATCGGTTATCTGTCGGATAACACGCGCTCACGTTGGGGACGACGTCACCCTTTCATTTACGGCTCTGCCATTCCTGTAGCGCTGACGTTCTTCCTCATTTGGGATCCGCCCGCAGGAATCACCGATCAAGGACTATTCTGGTATCTGCTGTTAATGGGTATTGGGATCCGCACCACCATTACCCTTTACGAGATCCCAAGCACCGCGCTAGGTCCAGAGCTCACACAAGACTACGTTGAGCGCAGCTCGCTCATCGCCTTTCGTATGTGGTTTGGCTGGTGGGGCGGCTTGGTCATGTGGAACCTACTGTGGCTTTTCGTTGTTTACAGCAGCATCAACGGTACGGAGGACGCGCGATACAACGCTGAGACATGGGTGGTCTATGGTATCGCCTGTGGCATTGTCATGGTCATCGCAATCCTAGTGACAGGGATTGGTACCCACCGCCATATACCTGATCTGCACATACCGGAGCTTGCTAGACCAGACGGTAAACGATCAGCGGTGATGGATGTATTAAGGGATATCTGGACAACACTGAACGTCAGTCGCAATTATCGCATCTTGTTCATCGCCTATATCGTTTGCAAGGCCGCCTCGGGACTCTTCACCAATCTGACCTTGTTCTACTACAGCTACTACTGGGAGTTCGAACCCTCCGACATCCTCACTATTGGTATGACGCTGTTCATCGCGCCCGTTTTAGGGCTCAAGCTTGCGCCCATGTGTACGCGACTATTTGGTAAACGCGACACTGCCATTGGCTTTTTCGCGCTCGCGATGGTGCTCGAAAATGCGCTCATCTCATTGCGGGTTCTCGATCTGTTACCCTCGAATGAGTCACCCATCATTTTAGGCTCAGTCTTGTTTTGCCACCTTGCCGCCATCTGCTGCATCATCGTGGCTAGCACCGCTGTTGGATCGATGGTTTTCGACACTGTTGAAGAAGTTGAAGCCGCCACGCAAAAGCGCATGGAAGGCACCCTCCTCGCCGCACGCTCGTTTGCTGAAAAATGTATGGCAGGTGTTGGCGCGTTCTCCGCCGGCCTTATCTTGAGCTTTGCGGCTTGGCCCGAGGACGCGAAGCCAGGACTGGTGTCAGAGGCAACGCTCGATACCGTAGGGATTTATACCGTTGTAGCCTCAGCCACGCTCTGGCTTCTTGGTCTGTTTTTCATCGCCAAGGTACGAGAAAACCGCGAAGCGCATGCGGAGCGTCTGTCTGGCCTTGCATCCAAAGCGCAGGAAGCCTGATGATAAAAAAAGGCAAATGACTGCTCTCAGGATCATCTGATCTACTATGAACCCAATGCGGCTTCGATCAATAAACGCAAAGGCAATTAACGCAAAGGTAATAAACGTAAGGAAACAGGCCATGTTCCGCTTCGAAAAACAGTTTTTCTTGGGGCTCGTAGCCCTTCTTACAACCGAGCTTACGGTCGCACTTCCCGCTGATCTAGACGCAAGAATTGAGAAAGTCCTCCCTAATGTCGTTGCCTGGCGACGGGATTTTCATGAGCATCCGGAGCTCAGTAATCAAGAGTTCCGTACCGCCAAAATCGTTGCCGATCATCTGAGATCACTGGGCATGGAAGTAGAGACGGAAGTGGCGCATACCGGTGTTGTGGGCACCTTGCGGGGTGGTGATGGCCCTGTCGTAGCGCTTCGCGCCGATATGGACGCACTGCCTGTCACCGAGCTCGTGGATCTGCCGTTTGCCTCTAAGGCAAAGGGGATCTACCAAGGGCGTGAGGTTGGCGTTATGCACGCCTGCGGCCACGACAACCACGTCGCCATCTTGATGGGCGTCGCCGAAGTCCTGGCCGGCATGGGCGATGAGCTACCGGGAACCGTTAAGTTTATTTTTCAACCTGCCGAGGAAGGAACGCCCGATGGTTCTGTGGGTGGCGCAGAACTCATGCTGATGGAAGGCGCCTTTGAAAATCCGCGCCCTGATGTGGTCTTCGGATTGCATGTATTCCCCTTCCCCGCCGGCACCATTGCAACCCGTCCGGGCGGTCTTATGGCTTCCTCGGATCGCCATCAAATCACCATCAAGGGCAAGCAGACGCACGGTGCGGTACCCTGGGCCGGGGTTGACCCCATTGTTACTGCCAGCCAAGTGGTGCTCGGACTGCAGACAATTGTCTCGCGACAACTGGATGCCACGCTCACCCCGTCGATCGTGACTGTGGGACGCATCGAAGGTGGGGTAAGAAATAACATCATCCCCGAGTCGGTTGAGCTAGAGGGAACGATTAGAACGTTCGATGCGGCGACGCGCACTGACATCCACAAGCGTATTAGACGCACTGCAGAGAACATTGCAGAAGCCGCGGGCGCAACGGCAGATGTTGTTATCGACCAAGGCTATGGTGTGACACGTAACGATCCGACGCTGTACCGACAGATGGCGCCAACGCTGGAAGTGGTTGCTGGTGATCGTTTCATCGAAGCGAACCAGACGACAACGGCTGAGGATTTCTCGTATTTTGCTAACGAGGTGCCAGGCTTATTTCTATTTTTGGGTGTCGCCCCAGATGATCCCAGCCTGATCCATCCGAACCACTCGCCACGGTTTTACGCCGACGAACGGGCGCTTCCCGTGGGTATTGAAGCACTCACCTCGATGACGCTCGACTATATGATGTCTAATCCCTAGCCCGTGTCTTACCCTCAGTTTGCGCGCCAGCCACTCGCTCGCGCCAGACTTCTTAGCTCACCCCCCTCAGCACACACCTTAAAAAGTGTCTCGAAGCTGACGTTTGAGGATTTTCCCAATGTCGCTTCGAGGCAACTCGTCCATAAAGGTAACGCCGGCAATGGCTTGAATAGGGCTCAGCGCACTGTTCGCCGCAAGCCGAATATCTTCCTCGCTCTGCTCACTTCCTTGGCGTTTAACGACAAACGCCCATGGAGTCTCTCCCCAGTGGTCGGAGGGTTTAGCCACTACGGCAGATTCAATGACCTCGGGCATAGCGTTCAAAGCCTGCTCAAGATCAGTGGCGTAAATGTTTTGGCCACCCGATAGGATCATGTCCTTGATCCGATCACTCAGGAAAAGCCAACCGTCTTCATCGAGATAGCCCACATCACCGGAGCGATAGAACAATCTCCCCTCCTCATCGAACCAATGCATGGCCTTGGTCGCTTCTTCGCGGTTGAGGTAGCCGTCACTCATGATGCCCGTGCGACCGACAATTTCACCCGGCTCATTCGGCCCCAGCAGCTCACCATCCTCGCCTAAAATTCGGAGCTCACCACCCGGTTGGACCTGTCCCACTGAGCCCAGCTTGCCCAATTCCGCGGCCTTGCGAGCCACCAAGGTTGTAGCGACACCGCCTTCGGTGAGCCCATAAAACTCCAGCAGCTGTGCATCGGTGTCTTGAAGGATTTTCTCCTTCATTGCCGCTGAGAGCGGCGCACTGGTTGAGAAAAGCCATTGAACACTCGCCCATTTATCGGGACTGTGATTATCGGCGGCCCACATGCGCTGATACTGCACAGGCACGAGCATCGCATGTGTGATGCCATACTCCGCAATAAGGTTGTTAGCGCGTTCCGCATTAAACTTACGCATGATCACCTGAGTGGCTCCCATCCAAACTGACGGCCACCAAGTGGTAATTGTGGTATTCGAGTAAAGCGGTGTGCTGGTGAGCACGATAGCTTCATCAAACGCCATCGTTTGTGTCCCAGAAATCAAAAGATTACGCGCAAGATGACTGTGGATGATGCCTTTAGGGGTGCCCGTCGTCCCGGAGCTGTAGAGAATGTCGTATTCCTCATCCAGCGACATGTGAATGTCGGGCGAGTCAACGGAGAACTGCGTAGCCCAAGTTCCATGGTCGGCAAACTGGTCACACGGCGTCTCCAGAGCAAAACGGAGGTCATCTCTTATCGTGGGCAAATCAGAAAAATGGGTAAGCGCTGCCTCTCGATACTGATCAGATACAAACAGTCCCTTAACACCACTGTCGAGCAGCATATTCCGCTGCGCTTCGGGCGTTGCGGTGTTTGGTACGGGAACCATACTTGCGCCCGAACACAGGATGCCCGTCATTGCCTCTGCACATTCAACGCTGTTACGTGATAACACCGCCACACGATCGCCCTTCCCAATACCTGCTGCGATCAAGCCGTTAGCAATTCGAAAGACATGATCGATGCTTGCTTCATTACTGCGCTCAACACCGTCGATGATGTAGGCGAGTTTACTAGGCTGCGACTGACGACGACTTTCTAGGCGTTCACAGAGTGAGATGGTCACGATTGATCTTCCTCGAGGGATTAAGTGGTTTTATTTTTCAAAGAGACCATATCAGAGCTTTGGCGTTAGGTGATCGCATGAATTGATTTTCCTTAAGTTAAACGGTTGTGGCCATTTTCTCGTACCAAGAGCATTACCGCAGTTACTGGGAAGCATGTTGTGAGCGCATCTAACGAACAATCGAAAGTTAATGACACACCCAAGTTTGTGGATCGTTTCGACGATTTCGTATTGGGCCTTTTCGCCTTTGCCGAGCGCGGACTATTACTTCTTATCGGAGGCCTAGCCATTGTCGCTGTCGGCTTTGAACTTACGGACTTCATGACGACAGGCGATATTAATCTTGCAGACCTGCTGCTCTTGTTTATCTATTTAGAAGTGCTGGGCATGGCCTACGCTTACTACTCAACCCACAGTGTCCCTGTGACACTTCCGGTATTGATTGCGATCACCGGTATTACGCGATTAATCCTGCTCAGCAAAGATTCCGAGCCGACCAAGCTTATGTTCGAAGCTGGCGCTGTGTTGTTGCTGGCCGTCGCGTACGGCGTCTTGAGTTGGTCTGCCAATAAATTTAAGAGCAACCGAAAGCACTAAGTCATCTAATGGCTAATTAAAAACGCACGCTTGTACGTCTCAGTCCTTGAATAAAATCAGCTAGACTGCGGCATGAGTTTTATTTGCTGCGCACGTTTAATGTTCCGCCTCCGATTTACAGCGCTCACCGCCTTCGTGTTTTGCGCCCTCAACAACGCAGTGGCGTCACCGGTCGCCTTTTCTGACGTCCTAGACCTCAGGGTTGGGGCTGATCACGTTTCACTGCCCTATGGTGCACAGGATCAGCAAACACTGATGCACCTCTCTGTGGATGACATCGACGCAGACTCTGTCCTCCTTATCCACGGAGGGTGTTGGTCGAATGCTTACGGCGTTGATCACGCGTTACCTATGGCAGAGGCGCTCGTAAAGCTAGGGCTCGATGTATGGGCAGCCGAGTACCGACGGGTGGGTGACATTGGCGGAGGCTGGCCCGGTAGTTTGGACGATATAAAATCCGCAGTAAGTTATGTCTCCGAGATCACAGGTACCTCCCCCCTGCTCATAGGTCATTCTGCAGGCGGACACCTTGCTCTCAAAGCCGCAGAGGATCCTGATCTGTCAATAAGCGGTGTTGTCGCTCTTGCCCCTATCACCGACCTTGTCAGCTACGGAGCAGAAACAGGAAGTTGCCAATCTATGGTGGCAAAGTTCATGGGCGACGAAAGCTATCAACCCAATGCTGTCTATCAAGCGGCATCGGTTGGGATCGAAGACATCACCGTACCGATCAAAGTCGTTATCGGCGATGCAGATCCAATTGTGGGTGCCAATCAGGTGGAGCGTTTTCCTTCGGAGCAGCTACGGACCATCCCTGGAGCCGGTCATTTCGATCTGATTCATCCCGAAACCCCTGCCTTCGAAGTCGTTACATCAACGATTGAGCTGTTACTTAAAGAAAACATTCGAGGTCGGACGGAGGCACAAGATGAGTGATGCTCTCTTCGACCAGCTCAGGGCCCAATTCCAATTACCTGAAGGCAAAATATATCTTGACGGCAACTCGTTAGGAGCGCTACCGCAAGCTACCCCCGGTACCGTAGCCGACACTGTTGGAAAACAGTGGGGGCAAGACTTAATCGCCAGCTGGAATACGCATGGCTGGATCGATCTTCCTATCTTCGTTGGCAACCAAATTGGTAAGCTCATTGGCGCGGCCGAGGAGTCCGTTGTCTGTTGCGATAACCTTTCGATTAACCTTTACAAGGCGATACTGGCAGGCCTTGCATTAAACCCATCGCGCAGGGAGATCTGCGTGGAAGCGCAACAATTTCCCAGTGATAACTATATCGCCGCAGGTGTTGCACAATTGCTTGGGGAGGAAAGGTCCAAGATAAACGCGCTGCAAATCGAGGAGATGACACCCGAACACTTGAGTGATGCTGCAGTGCTTGTACTGTCCCACGTCGATTACAAAACCGGCAGTCTGAGAGACATGGCGAAAATCACCGCAGATGCGCATACCGCCGGCGCCCTCGTTATTTGGGACTTAGCTCATAGTGCAGGCGTCGTTGATATCGATGTCATCGCCTGTGAGGTCGATTTCGCGGTCGGCTGTACCTATAAATTCCTGAATGGCGGTCCCGGCGCTCCCGGATATCTATTTGTCCACCCAAAACACTCATCAGCGGTGAACCCGATATCCGGCTGGATGGGCCACGCGGCCATGTTCGACTTCGAGTCTTCCTATAGACCCGCGCAGGGAATTCGGAGATTTCTCACCGGCACACAAAGCGTGATCTCACTCAGCGCAGTCAGTACGGGACTTGCAGTCTTCGAGGCGGTCGCTGTGAGCGACCTAAGAGCGCGAAGCATCCTTTTGACCCGAAAATTCATCGACTGCGTAGTTGAAAGCTCGGTCGCGTCAGCGACCACTGTAATCACACCTAGGTCTGACGACAAACGTGGCTCTCAGGTTAGTGTGACGCTTGAGCATGCGTTTCCAATTAGCCAGGCATTGATCGATAACGGCGTTATCGTAGATTTTCGAGCCCCAAATATTATCCGTTTTGGATTTTCGCCGCTATACAACACACCGGCAGAGGCAATAGCAGCCGTTCAAGTCCTCGAGGATATTTTGAGAGAAAAGCGATACGAAGATCCGAAGTACAAGGTGAAATCCAAAGTCACATGAGCATGCGTTCAGAGCAATTAGCCATACTCGAAAGTCATATTCGGGACATTCCTGACTTTCCCAAGCCAGGCATCATCTTCAAAGATATTACGCCTTTGCTGTCGAACGCTGTCGCATTCCAAACAGCGATTGATATGCTCGCTGAGCGCCTCAGTGACTCTGATATTGACTTCATCGCCTGCCCCGAAGCACGAGGTTTCATTTGGGCGGCACCGCTCGCTTACCGACTCGGTGCTGGGATCACGTTAATACGCAAACCTGGCAAACTCCCCGCAGACACCATCGATCACACCTTCGAGCTCGAGTACGGCAGCGATACCTTGAGCATCCATGCTGATGCTTTTGCCAGCCAACCTAATCCAAACGTTCTCATTGTCGACGATGTGCTTGCTACTGGCGGCACAGCAAAAGCGACGGCTGAACTGATAACCGCCGCTGGCGGCAAGGTGGCCGGTGTTGCGGTATTAATCGAACTGGATTTCCTCGATGGCCGATCTCGGCTTGCTGGTTTGCCCGTTACCTCTCTGCTGAATTACTAACAACACGAGCGGCACAAAACTCTTCAAGTTAAATACGAGTGACAAGCACCGAGATACGTCGGGACCAGCGACTCATGACCTCTGGATCAGTGTCTCCTCCTGACATAAAAGGCTCACTACCCCATACATGTCCTATAAGAATCTGGGAGCATCCCCCTGCCCGATGACCCCAAATGATGGACTCAATCTCGCATTAAGCTTCCATCGCGCCGAGCTACCCCAAAGTCGTTAGTCAAAAACCTGAAAATTAATATTCTGTGTAGAGAGTTTCATATACGTTTGCAGCGAAAAGTAAGGGGCCAAGAATGCAAGGTTTCGCTTTAAACGACATCTTCAAAATCGGTATAGGTCCGTCGTCGAGCCACACGATGGGGCCCATGCACGCTGCACTGCACTTTCTCTCACAACTCGAGTCACGAACTGAGCCCGGCCCGTTCAAAGTGCATGTCACGCTACACGGCTCATTGGCCGCAACCGGCGATGGACACGGAACACCCGGAGCAATCACAGCGGGCTTAATGGGTTATCACTACGAGACGGTAACGCTACCTGATATCGAGGCCGCCTGGATCAAATCGACCACCGGCGGTCATTTGGTGTCACTCGCCGGCTGCACCGTTGAATTTAATGGTGAGACAGATCTGATTCGGGATACCACATCGCTGGCAGGGCATCCGAACGGAATGACGTTCGTCGCTTGGAAAGGCGATGAGCAGATCGCTCATGCGCAGTACTTCTCTGTAGGCGGTGGGATGGTTGAGGATCACAATCACGTATCTCTGGCGACAGCTTATATTGCTGAAGGCCCTACCCCTTTCCCGTACAAATCGATGGATGAATTAGTGGCTCTCTGCGAGCGTGAGAAGTTATCAATCGCGGAACTCCAAGCAAGGAATGAGCAGGTTTGCGTAGGGCGCGACGAGTTTGACCCTATGCCGGAAAAGCTTTGGCGCGTCATGAGTGACTGTATCGATCGAGGCCTTTCCACAGAGGGTGAGCTGCCTGGCGGTCTCAAGGTAAAAAGACGGGCTGCAACATTATGGCAACGGCTTTTGAATAACCCTCAGGGTGACAAGGCGCCAGCCAATGCGGCCCAGCGCGCTATGGTCTACGCGATGGCGGTTAACGAGGAAAACGCAGCCGGTGGTCGATTGGTGACAGCACCGACCAACGGCGCAGCCGGTATTGTCCCTGCGGTACTTCGTGCACATTTGGACGAGTACAAGCTCAATGAAGCAGGTGTTAACCGGCACGTCAGCCGCTTTTTGCGAACGGCGACGGCCATCGGCGGCTTATTTAAGATGAATGCGTCTATCTCGGGCGCCGAGGTAGGTTGCCAAGGTGAAGTGGGTGCCGCGGCATCGATGGCCGCTGCGGGGCTCACCGCCGCTATGGGCGGAAGCCCACGTCAAATCGAGAATGCTGCCGAGATTGCGGTCGAGCATTGCCTTGGACTGACGTGTGACCCGATTGGCGGGCTAGTGCAAGTACCCTGTATTGAGCGTAATGGCATGGGCGCCGTAAAAGCCATAGCCGCCTCGGATCTCGCTCTCGCCGGGGATGGTCAATTTATGATTTCGCTCGATCAAGTCATCGATACCGTCCGCGAGACAGGCAAGGATATGGATAGCCGTTACAAGGAAACAGCTCGTGGCGGCCTTGCCATTCATGGCCTCAAAATCCCTGTCACCGCCGTTGAGTGCTGAGCAATACCATTAATCTCAAGACAACACCTGCCAACCCACGA
>JAYOAN010000113.1:0-5200 GCA_038104285.1 Halieaceae bacterium | reverse complement strand
TGGTCGGCCTCTGTCGGTGGTGAATCAAGTCCTTGCCAGCGCATGAATATGAGTCCCTCATCATGTCCTGCCGGATCAAGCCAGTTAGCAACACCGGGATCTTCGAGTGAGATCAGCGCATAGCAGCGGCTCTCGTCCTCGCGACAACCCAACTGATTCATATTCAGGGTGCTGGTGTGGTTTTCGTAATCCATGCTGACGAACCAGCGATTACCCAATTGAATCCCCATGTAAGGCGCGCCGGTGTCTCCAAACTCGATAAGCATGGTTTCACCTGGTGCCAGTTTGAAGTTACCAAAGGCAGAGTACTGCCCGACAAGACCACCAGGCGTCATACGCATATTAAAGATGGAGTTATTGGGGACCAGCGACCACATGCGGTCGGCAATTGCTATCCAGCTCGCAGTTCGGTCGTACATCGACTGTGAAGCACGCTCAAAGCCGCCAATCATATCGAGTTTGGTCAGAGGTGCAGGTGCGGCTTTTTCTGAGTCGAGGCGCTCGATGTAAAGCGGGTCGAGACGTTCTTTTTCCCAATCTGAGTGTGTGAAACGGACGAGTAGAGATTCAGCGCCAGGTGCGTTTTTCATCCAGTTCGCAACACCCTCGGGGCGTTCAGGACTCACAATAATCTCAAAGTTGCCCTCGTCATCCATCTCCATCTGATCGGCATAAAGCACGCTCACGTTGGTGCTGCTGCCGGCATTGCCAACCCCCGGTACGCCGATGACGAGCTGAAAAATGAGCTGTGTTGTGTTGCCGCGTTTACCCGTTAGTCGGTACGTGCCTTCATCATCGAGAAGCGCAAAGAAGTAATTGTTATCGGGGTTGTCGAGGCCCGCCTTACTGGTCCAATCGACACCGCGCATGGTGCGTGGGTAGTCGTGCGAGGTCAGAGCGCCCGCCTTGATGGATCCGACAATGGTGTAAAGAAGACCGCGATAGGCCTCGGCGCGTGCCAGCGGGTCGTCAAAATTGCTGTGCGTTTTGTAGAGCGCCAGCGTGTCCCGTTGGGCCTGAATAAAGCCTTCAAAGGCCGCATCTAATGGATCGTCAGCTTTTGTCTGGCTCGGCTCGTACCGTGGTGCAGGTGCTGTCATGCGTCCGGCATAAAAGCCGACGACGATCAGAATCAAAACCATCAGTAGCAATATGATCTTCTTCATGGTGTTTCCTGTTTGAGTTGTTGGCTACGGTCTCGGTACCAAGCGATAGCATCTGAAATAGTGTCGCTCAACGGACGAGGCGACCACCCCAGTTCCGCGGCGGCCTTTGCATGGTTCATTGGGCCAAAAGCTTCGGATAAAAACATCGAGGTTCGACAAAATTTAGCGTCTTTGATCCCTCGGATACGATTGATGACCTCGGCAATCGTTGCGAAGACATAGGCTTTGCGCATGGAGAGCACAGAAGGTTTGGCGTACCCCATCGACTCTGCAGCCATGGCGTAAAAGTCTTGCTGTCGAAGGCACTCGCTGACAATCGCATAACGCTCGCCGATGCGCCCTTTGCTCTCTGCGAGCAAACAGGCCTTTGCCGCATCCCGCACATCTACCGTCGGTAAGCTGCAGTCGAGTGCCGTGCTTTTACTTTTTGTTGCCTGCCAGAGCGCATTTCCGTGAGGGGTCGGGCCGTGATCTTCAGGGCCATAAGTATTGGCGACACATAGCATGACTGCGGGAAGTCCCCGCTCCGCGACGGCGTCGGCAACGGCTTTCTCCGCGAGCACACGCGTCTTAACGTATTCAGGTGCCTCGTCCCACCAGTCGAACGCATGCTCCTCTAGCGCGGGGGAGCCCGAGTAGCGAGGTAAGGTGACCATTGAGCTGGTAAAGACAAAGCGCGTGATGTGTTCGTCTACGGCGGCGTCTAGTACGTTGGCGAGTCCATCGACGTTGGTGCGATAGAGCGGTGCTGAATCGACCAGCCAAGCGCGTGTGTCGACCACGTTGTAAAAGACAGAGCCACAGCCATCCATTGCCGCTTTCACGGAGTCGATGTCGTTAATATCGCCGTGGCAGATCTCAATATCCAGACCTTGGAGGGCGCTGAGGTCACTTGTGGGTCGCACCATTGCGCGAACTCGCCGGCCTTGGGCTGCGAGAAGGCGCGTGATGTGGCTGCCCATAAAGCCATTGGCGCCCATAACCAGAGCCAACGGTGCGCGCTGCTGATCGATGTTGATTGCGTCGTCCAAAAACGAAGTCTCTTGTTGGTTTTATTCTTTTCGATGATTGAGCCTCTATCCGGCATTGGGTGCAATCTTCTTGTGCCACCCAAAGGGACGATGGTCACGCCTCTAGGGTCGGTATACTGCGGTAAACGTATTGAGATGGTTCGACCTCATTCTTGTTTGACCTCATATGGGTGCCGCCGCATGTTAGAAACCGCCTTTCAACCACTTCAACTGGGTCCTCTGACGCTTCCTAACCGCTTTATCAAAGCGGGTGCTAACGAGAACATGTCAAAGCAGGGCAGACCGACCCGAGCGATGCGCATGCATCACGAAGCGCTGATCAAAGGTGGTGTGGGCATGACGACCATGGCGTACGTCGCGGTCGAGAAAGACGGTAGAACACTACCCGATCAGGTGTGGGTGCACGATGAGGCAATGGCGGACCTGCGCGCCGTTACCGACGCCGTTCACCAAGCGGGCGGAAAGATTGCGGCGCAGATCACACACGGCGGCAGCTTTGTTACCGGTGTCTTTATTCCCCGACGGCTCCAGAGTTCTGTATCGGGTTTTAATCCGGCCGGTCTACTCCGCGGCAATATGTTCCGGCGCGCTATGAACGAACGCGATATGGATCGCATGGTGGGCTTGTTTGTCAATGCGGCAGAGCGCTGCTTTGAGGCAGGCTTTGATGCGGTCGAAATCCATATGGGGCACGGCTACCTCCTGAATCAGTTCTTATCGCCCCTGGATAACCAGCGAAAAGATCAATACGGCGGTAGTGCTGAGAATCGGGCGCGTTTCCCTGCGCGGGTTTTGCGCGCGGTGAAAGAGGCTGTGGGCGACCGAATGGCGGTGATCGCGAAGATCAATGTTGCTGACGGTCGCAGCAAAGGCGCTCAGTTAGAGGACGGTATTGTCACTGCGAAGATCCTCGAAGAGGCCGGCGCTGATATGTTGGTGCTCTCCGGTGGCCGAAACGTCGAATCAGGATGGTTTACTTTCGGCAGTAATATGAATTTAGACGCCATGTTGCGTGTCATTGGCAAATGGTCATTAAGCGGTATGGCTATCGCGTCAACACAGGCCTCTGTGCCAAAAATCGACTTTAAACCGCTGTACTTTTGGGAGTACTCGACCAAGATTCGCGAGGCTGTTTCGATCCCCCTTGCTTATCTGGGGGGAGTGACATCGGCAGACAACGTCTCACAGTGTATGGAAGCTGGCTTTGAAGCGGTGCAGCTCGCACGCGCGTTGCTGCGAGAACCTGATCTCGTAAATCGATGGCGAGAGGAGGGTGGCGAATCGTTGTGTGATAACTGCAATAGCTGTGTCGCCTACATCTACCACCCGGCGGGTACATGGTGTATCCACCAACCCGCTAACAAGCTCGAGGATAATCAGATATTGGCCTCTCAAGGTTAGACCCGGTTTAAGTGGAGGCGTTACGCTTCGCCATTGACGACAAAACGGCGGTACCTCAGCCAAAAATAATGCCGACAACAATAACGAGGGCATAAAACACATGAAGATCGAATTTCTTCGCGAGATCGCCGCACCGAAAGAGCTGGTATGGCAGGTCATCACTGATTTTGCTACTTACGGTGAGTGGAATCCGTTTGTAACGGCGTGCGACGCTGAGTTGCGCGCGGGCGCACCGATTTCGATGACGGTTGTGCTGGGTAAGAACATCCGAGACCAGGTCGAGTTTGTCAGTCAGGTTATCCCAGGCGAGTTGTTTGAATACCGCATGAAGCCTGTCGGTCCACTTCTGCACAGTTATCGACAGCACGAAGTGATTGGCTTGGACGATGGTAATACCCGGTATCGTTCGACCTTTGAATTAAATGGCTGGATATCGGGATTGGTTGGCTTGAGCCTTGGTGCTGCGTTGAAAGATGGGTTTCAGGGGATGACTGATAGCTTGGTGAGCCGCGCAGAGAGCTTGGTGTAGCCAAGACTCAGTAAAGGGCATAACCCTAGCGATTACCCTTTTCGAAATGGGTTTTTGAGCAGAGAGCTTCGTAACGGGAGCCTTGTTAAGCGAGCTTTGAGGCAGGATCTCTGAATAAGTGTTTTTGAATCAGATTTAACTAACGGCTCATTGAGTGGCAGATTCTCGAATAGTGGGTCTTAAATATTGATTCCTTGATCAGGAGGAGACATGGCAGTCACGGATAAACGGGTTGCATTGGTGACCGGCGCAAGTCGAGGTGCGGGCGCCGGGATTGCGCGTGCGTTAGGCAGCTACGGTATGCGGGTATACGTGACCGGCAGAGCAGAAACCGTTGGTGAGGCAAAGGGTTGGGACGGCGCAGCACTTCCGGGAACGGTTCACAGCACGGCCGCGGAGGTAACCGCTGCAGGTGGCGAGGGCATTGCCGTGCGCTGTGACCATGGCGATGACAATCAAGTCGCAGCACTTTTCGATCAGATTCAGCAGGAGTCAGAACGGCTCGACATTTTGGTGAATAACGCAACCATGATTCACCCCGAACTCATCAGCCCCAAGCCGTTTTGGGAGAAGGAGCTTGCGGCGGTTGGGATTTTGGACGTCGGTCTGAAATCGGCGTATGTCGCGAGTTGGTATGCGGCGAAAATGATGGTTCAGCAGGGGTCAGGTTTGATCGCTTTTGGCTCATCGTTTGGCGCAAATTGCTACATGCACGGGCCGGGCTATGGCGCGCAAAAGGCTGGAATCGATAAATTTGCGCACGATATGCAGCACGACTTTGCCGATACAGGTGTCAATGCGGTATCGATATGGATGGGACCACTCAGGACAGAACGCGCGCTTATGGCCGCTGAGGTGCACCCAGAGCAGTACGAAGAAATTATGAAGGTGGCTGAAAATCCCGAATACACAGGACACTTGTTACAGGCTTTGTCGATCAGTCCCGATATTGCGAAATACGCTGGAAAGACCCTTGTTGGTGCTGAGCTAGGCGTTGAGCTTAGTATTCCTGACGACGGTGAATATCGAATCTCTCACCGTGAAATGCTTGGGGGACCGCCGGAGCGGTCTCA
>JAYOAN010000112.1:0-5241 GCA_038104285.1 Halieaceae bacterium | reverse complement strand
ATTACCAAAATCCATGGGCTTCTCGCCCCCTCACGCATGCCTTGAAGCATTACCGATTCCCTACTGTGTCGTTAAAGTTTTAAGATTTACCTGTGTTTCGGATACAAAAAGGGCGCCCTAAAGCGCCCTCACATCCTGGCCCCAGCCAAGATTTTACATGATTAAGAATTGCACGCGTCTTTGAGTGCTTTTCCGGCTTTGAACCCTGGTGTGTTCGAAGCCGCAATCTTGATAGTTTCGCCGGTGCGGGGGTTACGGCCATCGCGGGCAGCACGTGGCTTGACAGAAAACGTACCGAATCCGACAAGAGAAACACTACCCCCTTTGGAAAGCTCAGCAGTAATAGCTGCGACTGCCGCATCAAGGGCACGGCCTGCGGCTGCTTTAGAAAGATCTGCTTCAGATGCCATAGCATCAATTAGTTCATTTTTATTCACGATAGTTCCTCGTTAAATTGCTTTAGGAAATGCTTAAAACGCACTCTGAGCCTACCTTTGCGCCATCTGACGGTCAATCAAGAAACGTAAATTTTTCAGGTTTTTTTCGTTTAATCGGACTTTAAACACGTTAGTGAGACATAGACGGCTTGTCGCCACCTTCTTCCTCGGCAGTCGACGTCAATTTGGCGTCGTTTTGGCCTGCTAAATACGCCTCATCCGATAACGGAGTAGGTGACGACTCAAGCGCAATTTCCAGTACCTCATCGATCCATTTAACGGGCTTGATCTCTAAATTATCCTTGATCTTATCGGGAACTTCCGCGAGATCACGCTCATTTTCATGAGGAATGATGACGGTCTTGATCCCGCCTCGACGTGCCGCAAGCAATTTCTCCTTCAATCCCCCAATCGCCAGAACCTCACCGCGCAACGTGATCTCACCTGTCATGGCTACATCCGCACGAACAGGTATACCGGTGGCAACACTTACAAGTGCGGTGCACATTCCGATGCCCGCGCTTGGGCCATCCTTGGGGGTTGCTCCCTCGGGGACGTGAATGTGAAGGTCGTGGCTATCATGATATTTCGCTGGGATACCCAAACCTTGCGAACGCGATCGCACAACAGTCATCGCAGCCTGGATAGACTCCATCATCACGTCACCGAGACTACCAGTTCGGACGTGCCGCCCTTTGCCACTCACAGAAGCTGCCTCAATGGTCAGTAGCTCTCCGCCAACTGAGGTCCAAGCTAGACCCGTCACTTCGCCGACCTGGTTCGCCTCATCCGCAACTCCAAACGTGAACTTCCGCACCCCAAGAAGCGATTCTAGGTTTTCAGAGTTAACCTCCTCACCTGCCTTCCACTCATCAAGAGCGATCTTTTTGACCACCTTCCTGCAAACTTTCGCCAACTCACGCTCCATCGCTCGCACACCGGCCTCACGTGTGTAGTAACGCACGATATCGAGAATGGCATCATCGGCGACTGATATTTCATCCGCCTTGAGGCCATTTACCTTAACTTGCTTTGGCAAGAGGTACTTTCTAGCAATGCTCAACTTCTCGTCTTCGGTATAGCCGGGGATGCGAATAACCTCCATACGATCCAGTAGCGGACCCGGAATATTCATGGTGTTTGACGTGCACACAAACATGACATCTGACAGGTCATAATCGACTTCAAGATAGTGGTCATTGAAAGCGTGATTCTGCTCTGGATCTAGCACCTCTAACATAGCTGAGGCGGGATCACCTCGATGGTCCATGCCCATCTTGTCAATTTCGTCTAACAGAAACAGCGGGTTCTTAACCCCCACCTTAACCATTTTCTGAATCAACTTACCGGGCATTGAACCAATATAAGTTCTTCGATGCCCACGGATCTCCGCTTCATCACGCACACCGCCGAGGGCCATGCGGACAAACTTTCGATTGGTAGACTTGGCAATAGACTCACCCAGCGACGTCTTACCAACACCCGGAGGCCCGACCAGGCACAGAACCGGACCTTTTAGCTTGCGCACCCTCTTCTGCACTGCAAGGTACTCGAGAATCCGATCTTTGACCTCTTCCAATCCATAATGGTCCTGATCCAATATCGATTGGGCTCGCTTAATATCGTGCTTTACCTTGCTACGCTTTGCCCAGGGAAGGCCAACCAACCAATCGATGTAACCTCGAACCACAGACGCTTCTGCAGACATTGGAGACATCATCTTGAGTTTGTTCAGCTCGGCATTTGCTTTCTCGCTAGCCTCGTCTGACATCTTGGCTTCCACAATTTTGTTTTGTAGCTCGTCAATCTCGTTAGGCGCGTCATCCATCTCGCCAAGTTCTTTCTGAATGGCCTTCATTTGCTCATTCAGGTAGTACTCGCGCTGACTTTTCTCCATCTGCTTCTTAACGCGGCCACGGATCTTTTTCTCAACTTGGAAGAGATCTATTTCTGAATCCATCAAGCCCAGGAGATGGTCAATTCGACTTTTAACCGATGCCATTTCGAGGATGTTTTGCTTCTCCTCGAGATCCACTGACATATGCGCAGCGATGGTGTCAGCCAGACGACCCGGATCGTCAATGCCCGACAGTGACGTAAGCACTTCATTTGGCACCTTTTTGCTGACATTTACATATTTTTCGAAGTGCGCAACGGTTTCTCTGATTGTGCCGTCAACCTCCGCCTCGGCTAACTCGTCGCACTCCAACTGACGAACGGTTGCCAATGAAAACTCCTCGCCACTATCAATGGCTTCGACAACAGCGCGCTCACCACCTTCGACAAGCACCTTGATGGTGCCATCGGGTAGCTTCAAAAGCTGAAGAATGGTCGATACCGTTCCGACCTGATAAAGGTCATCAACACCGGGGTCGTCATCACCGGCTTCTCTTTGAGCAACAAGCAATACCTGCTTTGAGCCTGCCATCGCATGCTCTAGCGCTTCGATCGAGCGCTCTCGACCAACAAAGAGGGGTAAAACCATGTGGGGATACACGACAACGTCGCGTAACGGCAAAAGGGGTAATTGCAAAGGCGTGCTATCGCTCATGATCATCTCCAAAGTCACAAGTAAGAGATGGGGGGATGGTTAAGAAACTCAACCCCCTCTATGAATTAATGCAACATTAATTTTATGTTTATGTAGCTCAAACCCATTTGGATCGTTTTAAGCAAAGATGGGCGCGATTGCCCCGCCACAGACGCTTAAGCGTCTTGGGCAGCAACCGATTCGTCAGGCGTTTCGTAAACCAGCAGTGGCTCAGAATCGCCGTTGATAACCGACTCATCAACCACAACTTTTGCCACACCCGCTTGAGATGGAATGTTGTACATAGACTCGAGTAACACGTTCTCCAATATGGAGCGCAGGCCTCGGGCACCTGTCTTTCGTTCCATAGCTTTGGCGGCTACGGCGCGCAGACCATCGTCACGAAAATCGATCTCGACACCTTCCATGTCGAACATCTTGTGGTACTGCTTGGTGAGCGCGTTTTTCGGCTCTGTAAGAATTTGCACCAGCGCCTCGACGTCGAGTTCTTCCAGCGTAGCGATCATGGGTAGTCGCCCAACAAACTCGGGGATCAGCCCGTACTGCACCAGATCTTCTGCTTCGAGATCTACTAGGCTCTCAGCAAAGTCCTTCTTATCTGCCTTTGCCTTAACATCGGCAGAGAAACCAATACCGCCGTTGTCCGATCGGGTTTGAATAACTTTGTCGAGCCCAGCAAATGCACCACCACAGATGAACAAGATATTGCTAGTGTCAACCTGCAGGAACTCCTGCTGCGGATGCTTACGACCGCCTTGCGGTGGCACTGAGGCAATGGTGCCCTCGATGAGCTTGAGCAACGCCTGCTGTACGCCCTCGCCGGAGACATCACGCGTAATAGAGGGGTTATCTGATTTGCGAGAAATCTTATCGATCTCGTCGATGTACACGATACCCATTTGGGCCTTTTCTACATCGTAATCACATTTCTGGAGCAGCTTTTGAATGATGTTCTCAACGTCCTCGCCGACATACCCTGCTTCGGTCAGCGTGGTCGCGTCGGCGATGGTGAATGGAACATCTAACATCCTGGCCAACGTCTCTGCGAGGAGTGTTTTCCCTGAACCTGTAGGACCAACAAGCAAAATATTTGATTTGCCAAGCTCTACATCAGAATTTTCGGCTTCGCCCGTGCGGAGTCGCTTGTAGTGGTTATACACAGCCACGGACAGAACCCGCTTGGCGCGTGACTGGCCAATAACATACTGGTCGAGAATGTCGTTGATTTCGCGCGGTACTGGGAGCTTGTCAGACGCCTCTGGAGCTGCTGTCTCTTGGATCTCTTCACGAATGATGTCGTTGCAGAGATCTACGCACTCATCGCAAATGAATACGGACGGCCCCGCAATTAACTTGCGAACCTCATTTTGACTTTTACCGCAAAAAGAGCAGTAAAGTAGTTTGCCGTCCTCGGTGGTGCTGTCACCTGTCATTCGTTCTGGCCCTGTACTCGTAGTTTGGTATCACACAAAGATGATAGTTTTCTACGCCTAATGCAAGGCGACAGATCTAGTTTCCGAAAAAAGCCTTTAGCGAGCGCTAATCACCTGATCAACAAGCCCGTACTCAACACTTTGCTCAGCGCTCATGAAGCGATCACGCTCGGTATCCTGCTCGATAACATCGATTGGCTGTCCTGTGTGATCCGCAAGCAAGCGGTTCAACCGCTCTCTGAGGAAAAGGATTTCCTTGGCCTGAATCTCAATATCCGTAGCCTGACCCTGTGCACCGCCGCTGGGCTGGTGAATCATTGTCCGCGCATTTGGCAAGATCAACCGCTTACCCTTGGTACCGCCGCTCAGCAAAAACGCACCCATCGATGCTGCCTGCCCGAGACACATCGTGCTGACTTCGGGCTTGATGAACTGCATCGTGTCGTAAATCGACAATCCCGCCGTCACCGAACCCCCTGGGCTATTGATATAAATGTGTATGTCTTTGTCGGGGTTTTCAGATTCCAGGAACAAGAGCTGCGCCACGACAAGATTAGCCATTTGATCTTCGATTGGACCAACAATAAAAATAACGCGCTCTTTCAGCAGACGTGAATAAATATCGAACGAGCGTTCCCCGCGCGATGTCTGCTCAATGACCATTGGCACAAGCCCGAGTGCTTGTTCATTTCCGACTTCGAATCGTTGCGCCATGATCGGCTCCTCTTAATCTCTTTAGGGACTACTGCTGGCTCGCCTCACGAGCTCTCTGCAGCGCGTCCTGATAACCCGTTGCTTCCTCAGTGATATTGGCACTCTC
>JAYOAN010000111.1:1363-5268 GCA_038104285.1 Halieaceae bacterium | reverse complement strand
CCGCCTAGCAATCCAATCCGCTTGGAGGAAGTATGTGCGGAAGTAACATTTTCTGACATAAAAAAAGCCCCACAACTTGCTGCTGTGGAGCCTACCATTGGCTGCTCTCAACGACAGCCATAAGTTTGTGCTTAAGGCATGCAGCCCTCTTTAGCTGCCTCTTCGCTCTGCTTGCACCTCGTCTAGGTAAGTGCGGAACGCTCTTGTGTACTGCAGCGACCAGAAGACGATGTAGACCGCAAAAAGCGCGGTGATATTGATACCGTCGAGCAGTGTTGCTACCAAGAACATACCCAGCACCATTGTGGCTTGGATAGTCAGTGATAATACCGCTGGGATATTGATAAGTATTTTGTCCATAACTTCTCTCCCTAAAGTCATGTTTTAAAATGCGTGCACAAACCCAAAATCGGGTAAACGCCCCCGAGCGCTTACATTCCCATCACGAGGATCGGTGCGTATCGCTCATGCGACTTGTACGCCTATACTTCACTCTCAGGATCAGTTTTCTCCACTAAAATTTTCGATGCCATTTAATGCCCACGACAGCTTGATTTGTCCTATCGATGGAAGCCCTTTGCTGTTCGTCAATAACGCGTTGTCCTGCTCCAATGGCCATCAATACGATATCGGCAAGCCCGGGTACGCCAATTTACTGAGCGCTCAGCACAAGCGATCAAAAGCGCCGGGTGATTCCAAAGAAATGGTCAATGCGCGAACAGCGTTTCTATCCGAGGGGTTTTATGATCCGATTGCCTTCGAACTTGCTGAGCTCGTTGGTGCACAGACACAAAACGATCTCACGCTCGTGGACGCCGGTTGCGGTGAGGGCTACTACCTAGAGAAGATCGACTTACTCACCAACACTCGACTCCATCTAATCGGATTCGACATTTCCAAATGGGCTATTCAGCGCGCAGCAAGGCGCTGTCAGGGGACGTGGCTCGTTGCGAGTAACAAACGCATTCCGCTTGCAGACAACTCCGCTGATATTGTGCTCGATATGTTTGGCTTCCCTGACTTCAACGCGTTCGCGCGAGTTCTGAAGCCAGACGGCAAGCTTATCTGCGTCACACCGGGTAATAAGCACTTGATCGAACTGCGTGAAATTATCTATCCCAGAGTGAAACCAACCAATGCACGTCAGTACCCGGATTTCTTTAGCAAAGACACCCAAAAACACATCACTTACGAAGTGAAACTCGATAAAGCTGCGCTGGATAACCTACTCGCAATGACGCCCCATCTTTACCGAGCGCCCAAAGAGGGACTTGCTGAGCTCGCGAAGCTAGAGCAGATGAGCATGACCATTGACGTGACGCTTGATGTGCTTCATCCCGCCTAAGACCCGCTTTCAATCCTCAGTTAATCTGCTACGCAAAACTTGACTGTAGACACCGTTGGCCTATTGTTGGAACTGCGAGCTGAGATGTGGATATCGATAAGCATCTCGGCTAAAAAAACGGACACATAAAAACAAGACGTCTAGCGCACCAGCGAGTAAAAACTTGCTTTTACGCGACAAGGAGACACTCGTGAATCAAGCCATCAAACGATCTGCGCTGCCGGGCTACGACAAGGCATTTAGCACACCACTTGCTGACCTCGATCCGTCTAATCCACATCTTTGGCCGTCTCAGGAGATGTGGGCGATTTTCGAGCGCCTTCGCAACGAGGATCCTCTGCACTATTGTAAAGAGGCATGGATGGGAGACGAGCGTCCTGCAGACATGGAGCCCATTGGTGCGTATTGGTCTGTGACACGCTACGAGGACATCATGGCCATCGATACCGATCACCATCGATTCTCCTCAGACCCTGCTATTACGCTTGTGAATCCCGCTGAAGACTTTCCGCTCCCCATGTTCATTGCCATGGATCAGCCAAAGCACGACGTGCAGCGTCAAACGGTGGCTCCCATTGTCGCATCGCCAAGCCTGTCTCAGATGTCGCAGATTATCCGCGAGCGAACGCAATATGTACTCGACAGCGTGCCGATCAATCAGGAGTTCGACTGGGTCGATAAGGTCTCAATCGAGCTGACCACCATGATGCTCGCAACTCTGTTTGATTTCCCTTTCGAGGATCGTCGGAAGCTAACTCGGTGGTCAGACGTGACAACTGCCGGACCCGAAACAGGCATCGTTGAGAGTGAAGAACAACGCCGTGCCGAGCTCATGGAGTGCGTAGAGTATTTCATGGGACTGTGGCATCAGCGTGTGGGCGGAAGCGGCCACGACCTCATCACAATGTTGGCGAATGGCGAAAACACCCGAAACATGGACGCTACAGAGTACCTGGGTAACCTCCTTTTGCTCATCGTTGGCGGAAATGACACCACTAGAAACTCGATGTCAGGATCTATCTACGGCTCGCACCTGTTCCCAGAGCAGTGGGACAAAGTGAAGGCTAACCGCGACCTGATTCCCAATGCCGTTGCTGAGATCATTCGTTGGCAAACACCGCTGGCTTACATGCGTCGTACGGCACTGGAAGACGTCGAGATGCACGGTAAGACCATCAAAAAGGGTGACAAAGTCGCCATGTGGTACGCGTCTGGTAACCGCGACGAGCGAAAATTTGAAAACCCCGATGTTCTGGATTTCGAGCGAAAGAATGCGCGCAACCACATCTCCTTTGGTTTCGGTATTCACCGCTGCTTTGGTAATCGACTTGCTGAGCTTCAGCTCCAGATTCTCTGGGATGAAATGCTAAAGCGCTTCTCACGCGTTGAAGTGGTCGGAGAACCTAGCCGAAACATCTCCAGTTTCGTTAAGGGCTACACCAAAATGAACGTCATCGTTCGCGACTGACGGCCTGAAGATTGCACGTGACTCAATGTCACGTGTGATCACTTTCTCATCATCCGGGACCACGCTACCCGAGGCCTCGGATTAGCCAATATTACCCCCTCCCACCGCAAGGCCTGAACCCGTATGGCGCCGTTGAGCTCGTTGGGGTAGCGCCACTCTGAAATAGAATGAGAGTCATTTATGACCACAAAAGCAACGCAATTATCCGCCTACCAGAAGTCAGCATTTACCGCTGAAACGCGAGAAGGAAAATCTATTTCACATGACGTTTATTCCCGAGGGTCAGGCGGCCCCGTCGTACTTATTCAGGAGCTTCCCGGTATTGGGCAAGAAACGCTATTACTCGCCGATAAGTTAGTCGACGCGGGTCACGAGGTGGTTATGCCTCACCTATTCGGACCACTCGGCAAAACCTCGATTGGGGGCAACCTCCTTCGGGTCATGTGTATGAGAAAAGAGTTTCGGGTAATGGCAACCGACGCCTCAAGCCCCGTGGCTGATTGGCTACGCCTATTGTGCCGGGAGGTTCGTGATAGCAGAGGTGTGGAAGGTGTAGGTGTTATTGGCATGTGTCTCACCGGCAACTTCGCTATTACCTTGATTGGTGATAACAGCGTTTTGGCAGCGGTCGCCTCGCAACCCGCAATGCCCTTCTTCAAGCAAGGTGAACTCCATATGTCACCTCAAGAAATCGCGAGTAGCCGGGAAGCATTAGACACAAAGGGTGCTATGCGCGTCCTGCGATTTGAAGATGACCCACTCTCTACTGTCGAGAAGTCTGAGTGTATTCACCGAACCTTCAATAACGATGGTCAGGAACGCATAAAAGAAATCGTACTGCCAGGCAAAGGTCACTCCGTACTGACCTTAGATTTCGTTGACGAGTCTGGCCACCCAACCCATGATGCCCTGCAAAATGTCCTTAATTATTTCGCTGAGAAGCTAAACTAGCTTTAGCCCAATCCTAAAACAGACTGTGTCGTGCTAGAAACGGCTTCAAGATCACTCCTCGCCGCAACATGCGGCTCGGGTCCTGAGTCCTGAGTCCTGAGTCCTGAGTCCTGAGTCCTGAGTCCTGAGTCCTGAGTCCTG
>JAYOAN010000111.1:1187-1263 GCA_038104285.1 Halieaceae bacterium | reverse complement strand
AGTATATTTAGGGTTTATCGCCAACCTTGTTGGGTGCAATGTAGGTCGTTCGTCGATCGTATATTTCCAGCCAATT
>JAYOAN010000111.1:0-1087 GCA_038104285.1 Halieaceae bacterium | reverse complement strand
CAACCTTGTTGGGTGCAATGTAGGTCGTTCGTCGATCGTATATTTCCAGCCAATTTGCCGGAGGCAAGGGCAATGGACGGCTTTCTACCTTCCGCGCAGGAATGAAACTTGGGGACGGCGTTTTGCTGCGAACTTGCTCGAGCCAAAACACGCCGTCGTATTCACCGCTGTTGCCGCGCGTAGAGATGAGATCCATATCGCCATCGCCATCAAGATCACGCGAAACATACATATCAAACATGCCTCTGACGCGACGCGACACATCTTGGCGCTTCCATGTCTCGTCGACACGTCCCGGGTTTTCAAACCAGCTAATGCGACCGACTGACGAAGCCGTTGTAACGGAGGGATCATCAAAGTCTCGCGACGCGCCTGAGTAAGCCCCCTCAATAATATTGATGCCTGAGTAACCGCCGGTAACCACGTCTGGATCTCCATCACCGTCGATGTCTGTGACGTGAATACCGATGACCCAGTCGGGCAGCGTGTTACCTATTCGATGAAAAACCCACGGATCCTTCAAGCTCTCGCCTTGCTCAAGCCACCCAAGGCCCGCATGGCGAAAGCTGGGATCATCAGCAAGTTCAAGGACATTCACTAGAAGATCCAAGCGACCGTCATTGTTGATATCCGCCGTATCCGCATGAAACGCGTTACTTAGCCCTCGCCAGCCCGTTGGCGCATCAAAGCCGGGAATGATCCGGATAGGCTTATCCGCTGTCCTCAACTCGCCCTGCTTGCCAACACCTTGATTTTCTATGATCACAATTTGCTGGCGAACCCGCTTCGCTGCGATCACATCCATATCACCGTCGCCATCGATATCGGCCGGTAAAGCCGTATTAGGCACGCCGACTTGATACAGCACGGTCTCTCTCCAGTTCGCTGATTCGAGAGGATTGCCCACAACCCGAATCAGAGAGGTTGCGCCATTGTCTGCATCACCAGCATCCAGTCGCACAACATCCGCAGTCCCTTTGTTGGCAGCCGTAAGTTCGGCGCGGCCATCGCCGTCGATGTCTGTTGCAAAGACCCGTAGCCAGGACCCCCGTCCCTTACTGAACTCCGGAATCAACGCTCTCCAGTT
>JAYOAN010000110.1:0-5300 GCA_038104285.1 Halieaceae bacterium | reverse complement strand
CTTGATATCTTCCCATGATTCGACGGGGAAAAAACCTTCTAAATAATCCTCAAGTCTCGCGCCTTCAGGGAGATACATCAGCGACTCATTGCGATTTGAACCAATGATGAGATCAAGCTTGGGGAAGGTGCCGCCCGCTACGATATCTTCCAATGGAATTGGCAGGGTCTCAGCGTCAGGAATAGGACTGAAGTAGTGCTCGCTGAAGAGCTCGACCTGAGAATCCAGCAAGTCCTCAGCCGCTATGTTTTTCAACCCCTCAAATTGACCGTCGGGGCCAAGGTGGTGCTCAACTAGGGCCTTCCCTAACGTAAAACCTGTATCACGACTGAGCGTGCTCGTGGCCGACCAACCGGCGCTTTGATGAATCACCCCAGCCAGCTTGCCTGATATGGCAGGCGAAAGCACCAAATGAAGCGCGTTATCCGCCCCCGCGGACTCGCCCGACACCACAATGCGGCTAGGATCGCCTCCGAAGGCGGCAATATTTTCTCTCACCCAATCGAGTGCAGCGATGAGGTCATGTAACCCCGCGTTTTGTGCGGTCATATCGGGGTGGCTCAGCCATCCAAATACGCCAAGTCGATAAGCGACAGTGACCACGATGACGCCGCGGGCTGCGAGTGCTTCACCGCGATAGTTCGGCTCGTAGCTCCAACCACCGGTATTCGAGCCGCCGTGAATGAATACCAGCACCGGCTTAGGTGAGGAGACATCACCCTTAGTCCATACGTTGAGGTAAAGACAATCCTCCGAGTACTCGGGCCCCTTCATTAGGCTCGGATCAACACCCACACGTGACATCATCCCGTGATACCAAGCGAGGCCGCTCCCTGTCTGCATACACGCTGGCTTGAAGCTCGTGGCATCGACATTCCCTTGCGGACCTTGGAGCGGCACGGGACGCTCCCAGCGCAGCTCTGCAATGGGGGGCTTCGCAAAGGGGATACCCAAAAATGCCTGAACGCCCCCAGCTAAATCCAGCCCCGAGTACTGAGCGTCGGCCGTTTCAACAACAGGCGAGTTATTTGTGGCATCACACCCGACTAGCGCGGCCATCAGCAAGAGGGCGAGTCCAATGCCAGGTGCACCGCCGGTAACGATAGCAACTAGTCGATCGCTCATGGGAGCAATAGCACGTCTAAAAAGAGTTCAGCGAGTGCCGAAACCAAGCTCTTAGCTCGCTGACGCGTCCGCTGCATCACCATGATCTTCTTTAAGTGATTTGAGCAGGGAAATACCAGACAGCCAGAAGGTAAAGACCAGTGGCAGCGACACCACCAGAACAACAGTTTGAGCTGTCTTGAGACCGCCAGCATACATAAGCCCAATGGGCAAAATCGCTATCGCAACCGCCCAGAAAACACGATGCCATCGCGCCGGATCTTCAGACGGCTTGAGCGATTTAGTTGCACTCGCTGACAGTACGTAAGACGCACTATCGTACGTCGTTGCCGTGAAAATACTGGTCAGGAAAATAAAGGCGATGATGAACAGTGTTGCACCCGGTAAAACGTCGAGACCTGCGATAATGGCTTGATTGCCATCGGACGCAGCCATAACACCGAGAATATCTACCTCACCACTCAACTGCAGCCCGAGACTGTGGTTACCGATAATGAGGTAGAAGAGCCACACCCCCATAGAACCCATTCCCAGCATACCGAGCACTACCTCGCGTATTGATCGCCCTTTAGAGATACGGGTTACGAAAATGCCTATGAACGGGCCGTAGGCAAGCCACCACGCCCAATAAAAGATTGTCCAGTCTTCGATGAATCCCGTGTTATTGATGGGGTCTGTCCAAAACATCATCGCTACGGTGTTTTGCAGCGTGTGGCCGATCGAGTTGATCGCCATTCGCAATAGGAAGACGGTATCACTGGCCAGAAGAATGCAGACCAAAATGACAAAGGCCAACACCATATTAAAATCGCTGAGGCGTTTGATACCGCGCTTAAGTCCGAGCCAAACGCTGGTGCCGAACATGGCAACGCACACAGCGACCACCACTAACTCCATGCCAAAACTGACGGGAATACCCGTAAGCCTTGAGATCAGCGCGGCAATCATGGGTGTAGAAAACCCAAGCGAACTCCCGATCCCGCCAACCAACGCGATCATGAAAAAGCTATCCATCAACCTCGCACCAATCGACCCCTCGCCACCCTTAATAAAGTGCGGTGCTGAGATGCTGTATTTAAGCTTAGACACGCCGCGCGCGTAGAAGGGGTAGGCAATAGCGAGCGTTGGCAGGCAATAAAACGACCAGGCAACCAGTCCCCAGTGATGCAGACCAAAGGACGATGCCCAAACGTAGGCTTCGGGCGACCGAGGAGCAGCGCCAAAGGGGGGTGTATCGACGTAGAACGCCCATTCGATGGATGCCCAATACATCATGCCTGCACCAATACCGGCAGCAAACAGCATAGCGATCCAGCTAGCCTTACTGAATTCAGGTTTATCATCACCTAGCCGCACGTGACCATATGGCCCAAAGGCAAGAAAAACGACGGCACCAAAGGCCGATATCGCCGTGAGTATGTATAACCATCCCAGCTCAGTGGCGAGGAAGTTGTAGGCCGTTTGGAGTGCGAGCGCGCTGGCTTCTGGGAAGAGAAGCAGCGGTATGGCCATGGCCAACATGACCGAAAGGGTTAAAACAAAGTTAACGCGATCTACAGCCTGCGTCATAGAGCATCCCAGAGTTATTGTTTTAGTGTGGTAACAGGGTAGCCTATTTTCCCGTTCGGTTTCATGCCCCCAACTTCAGGGGGTCCTCGAACGGGGGGCTAGTAGGCAACCCCTCGTTCATCAAGCACCGCTTTGAGCGGGTCTAAATGTGATTCATAGCGCTGCCAAAGTGATAAAGCGTCTCGGTAGATGGGCTGTCTTACCTGCTCCGAACTTGCGGTGCGCACCGCCCGATCTTTCTCGTAATAGCGAAGACATTGCTCCTCGAAGGGCAACTTGCTGTGCTTTAACAAAGCTCGAACCTGAGTCTCCAGATCTTCCACCACTGTTTCGTACTGCACCGTCATCACATCCTCTGGAAGCACCGCATGCCAGTGCGCCATGAGTCGCAAGTAATCAGCATAGTAATGGCCGATCTCTTCCAATCCGTAGGTAAATTCCTGACCTCGCGCAAACAACTGTTTGAAGTTGGCAAAGCACGCCGCCATCGGGTGTCGACGAGCGTCAATAATGGTTGCGTTCGGTAAAATGGCCTTGATCAAACCAATGTGCATCCAGTTATTGGGCATCTTGTCGATGAAGTGCGCTTTACCGGTTCGGTATTTCGCAGCACTGTCTAAGTACCGCTGACCAAATGCCGTTCTTTCATCGGCAGATAGGTTGATGAGGTTTGAGGGATACCGCGGTTGCTCATCTTTCTTACGAGTGCCACCAATCTCACTGGCAATCTGGCTGATGTATGGCAACTCAGCCGTACCCTCGACCGATGAGTGGCTCGCGAGAATTTGCTCAAGAAGCGTCGATCCTGCTCTGGGCAAGCCCAGAATAAAAATGGGCTCAGCCGACGGATGCCCGTCACCCGTGAAGACCTCGGACGGACAATACTCGATCATTTCATCTGCCTGTCGGGTCGTTCGCTCAACGGTGTAGGAGCTGAATTGCCGCTTTATCGAATTACCGTCGGCGTAGGCCGCAAACGACTCGTCATGTGCACCCCGATCTTCCAGTGCTTTTCCAATTGCGAAGGCGAGATGGAACCGATCCGGCCCCATCCGATCGAGCGATTGATGTCGCTCTCGCATACTGGCAATAAGCGCATCGTCAAACTTAAACGTCTTCAAATTAGCCAACGCCCAATAAGCCTCACCCGCGCCGGGATCTGCCTTAATGGCACGCTGGTAGATTTCGGTGGCTTCCGCCCCTTTGCCGCCGTAACGCAGCGAGTGGCCGTAACTGATCAAAATGCGGGCATTATCGGGTACACGACGAACGATCTCAGCAAACTCTGGGTGAGCAAGGTCGTATCGGCCAGCCATCGACAGGATAGCTGCATGCTGAACCCGATGAGAAACAGCGTTCGGGTCTTTGTCTTTCAAAATAGCGGTCTGCTCAAGCGCATCGTCGAAACGCTGATGGCGAGCGAGCGCCGTGGCGTAGTTAGCACGAGCAATCACGAAGTCAGGCGCCAACTCTAGGCAACGTTCAAGAAGCAAAATCGACTGACCGACCACACCCAGCGTGATGCCAATCTCTGCGAGCAAACGAATTGCATCCACGTCATGGGGTCGGCGTTTGAGATATTCACGACAAACACCCTCGGCGATACCCAAGCGTCCGCCCTCAACCAAGTCGAGCGCTTTCTTGAGAATCGGATCTAGCTCGCGACTGTTGAGCGATCGGCGGTAGGCGTCCGCAGCACCTATATCATCGCCTTCGGCGGCTCGCAGGTGGTAAAGGTCACGCCAGATAGCCGCTGAATTAGGCTGACTCGCGAGTGCAGCCTCCAAACATTTCATGGCGTCCGTAATTCGATTCTGTGCGCTCAACGCCAAACCCAGCTCGTGCTGGGCCAGTGCGAGCTTTGGGAGCTCCGCGACAATCTCACGTAATAGCGGCTCAGCTTCTTCAAACCTGCCGGAGCGGCGAAGCCCTACGCCGTAGAACAGGGTAAATCGTGAGTCATTGGGCGCCTGCGCGCGCGCCTGCTCGCACAACGTAACGGTTCGTTCAGGGTTCCCCTGTTGCAAGGCATTCTTAGCCTGTTCATAGAGTGCATCGATTGGCTGCATTTTATTGATACCGCGATTATTCCTGTCCCTAGCCCCAAGGATGTGGGTCTAGAGCAGTGTTGGCAAGTGTCGTGTTAAAAACAAAAAAGGCGCCCGTAGGCGCCTTCAGTCATCAGTTAGGTTTTAGAAGTTTCGACGGAAACTTACACCCAGTGTGCGTGGCTGGTTAATGGTGACGCGCTCGTCCCATGTCACCGCGTTTTGCCATACCGTACCGCGCTCGTCGGTTAGGTTCTGCACATAGAGCTCAGCAGTCCATGTTTCACGTTCCATACCCACTGAAGCGTTCATGACCTTGTAGCTTGGCTGTGTCTTACGCTGTGTTTGAATCGTACCGCCATCAAACAACGTGTTGTAAGACTTGCCTGTGTAGATATAAGCCGCCTGCAAGAAGTAGTCATCGCCGAACGTGTATCGTCCTGCAATGTTCCACTTCACGCTGGGCACGCGCGGTAAGTCGGTACCAGAGGCTGCGTCAGGCTCTGGTGATGACTCGTTTCGACGGTAGTCCGAAGCCAGCGTCGCATCAACATAAGC
>JAYOAN010000109.1:3809-5308 GCA_038104285.1 Halieaceae bacterium | reverse complement strand
GCTGGCGCAGTGATAGGACCGTCAGGCTCGTCAGATTCAATAAGTTCGATAATTGGCTGATTAAATCCACGTTTTAGGCCCGCCAGCGACCGGCGGTTCTTGCCCATCATGGGCGCGGCGACCTGGAGTCCCAGTTCCTCGAGTGTATCGAGAGTGCCGATCGCATCGACGACCTCAAGTTCAAGCGCGCGATCTGCGGTCAAACGTTCGCCCGTCAGCAAGGCTGCCCGAATTGCAGTGGGACTCAACTTGCTACAAACGAGCTCGTTCATGCGCACCGTCAGCGTCATGTTGATATCGACCTCAGGAAGACAGAAAAAACCTCTGTCATCCCTCATGACGCTGTAATCCGATGCCAAGACAATCATGGCGCCCAGACCAAACGCGTGGCCAGTAACAAGGGACAACACCGGGAACGGCGCGTCTAGCACACGCGCAAGAACCCGCATACAAAGCTCGGTGAATTCCTTGTCACCGCTCGCCATCAAATAATCCAAGTCGAGCCCTTGGCTGAAGTTCTTGCCCTCACCGGACAGCAAGAGAATCTGGCAGTCCTCGTCCGCGATAGCATTCGAAATTGCCTCATCAAACTGCCCGAGTGTCTCAGGGTTAAATCGACCCTCTCCCACAAACTGATGGCGGTGAATAGCAGGCATAAAAAAACACTCTCTCGAATAAAATAACTCTGCGCGAATACTACAGGATGCACACCGCGTTGCGGTAAACTCTGCGTTACAGGCTAAATTACAATCCACTGGGGGGATACATGACAAAACTGGAGCAGCTGGCTGCCATGAGTACGGTAGTTGCGGACACGGGCGATATCGATGCGATCGCAAAACTTAAGCCCGTAGATGCAACAACCAACCCCTCACTTCTGCTCAAAGCTGCAGGACTCACGCGCTTCGAGGCGGACGTAACTGCACTAAAGGGCAATGCAAACGCTGCGGATGAGTTCGCTGTTCGCGTTGGCTCACAAATTGTTGCGCTCGTGCCGGGTGTTATCAGTACTGAGGTCGATGCGAGACTTTCCTTTGATACTCAAGCAACGATTGCGAAAGCTGAAACGCTGATCGAACTCTATGAGAAAGCTGGCGTTTCATCTGACAGAGTGCTCATCAAGATTGCGTCAACGTGGGAAGGCATCCAGGCCGCGGCTGAATTAGAAAAGCGTGGCATCCATTGCAACCTCACCCTGCTGTTTGGTTTTGAGCAGGCGCGAGCCTGTGCCGACGCTGGCGTTTTCCTCATTTCGCCCTTTGTTGGTCGAATTACCGATTGGTACAAGGCGAATACGGATATTGTCATTGACTCGCCTGCACAGGACCCCGGTGTTCAATCGGTTACCAAGATCTTCAATCATTACAAAACACATGGCTATAACACCGTGGTTATGGGGGCGAGCTTCCGTAATACGGGACAAATCGAAGCGCTGGCAGGTTGCGACCGTTTAACGATCTCGCCCGATCTGCTTGATGAACTGGCTGCCAGCGACGGCG
>JAYOAN010000109.1:0-3709 GCA_038104285.1 Halieaceae bacterium | reverse complement strand
AGCCCGCCGCCGAAACATACCCCGTGTACGGCAGATATCACAGGCACGGGCAGCTGACGCCAACCCCAACCCATGTGCTGTACCCAGTTTGCTTTACCGTGGGTCCGGGGTACTAGGTCAGAAGGCGCGTCATCGTTCAGTCCGAAACTTCCCAAGTCGAGACCTGCGCAAAAAGCACTGCCCTCACCGCTCAAAACAATCACTCTGATAGAAGCATCAGCCGCGAGTGCTTCAAGCGTAGCACTGAGACCCTCGAACATCGCTGGATCAAGCGCGTTCATTTTATCGCCTCGGTTTAACCTGACGTGGCAGACGCCATCTGTTGTGTTCATCAATACGCGATCTGACATGTGTTTTTCCTTTGTTATATGCCGTTGTATCTACCGTTTCGTTTGTCGAAGCTTAGTCGCAATGACAGAGCCTTTCAGGTTTGTTGAAAAGCGCTGACTACCTTCCAGAAGAGTCACATGTCGTGCATCCAATCCAACCGACAGCAAAATAATAGCGACCGCCCATAGTGCCGGCAATGACCCGCCGTGCAATAGTCTTGAATGCCGACCCGCCTGTGTAGGTCAGCGCAAAGCTCATCCTGACGTCACCTACCCTGTAGACGGCATTTGCAAACCCGCGACCACAGGGGTACTTTTCGGACTCAACCAACAATAACGAGGCCACCATGAACTCGATCGCAGATATCAACCCATCCATTGCCGCTTCTGTGGAGCAGGCGGAAGCCATTCGCGGCTCAATGCAGATGAAGCTCGACGAGATGCGTCAGGCGTACCATAAAGCGCCCAATCCCAGCCTAGAGGAGCGCAAGCACGATCTTAAACAACTCAAAAAGCTGATCGGAGATAACACAGAGGCTATCTCCAAAGCGATCTCTGAGGACTACGGACATCGTTCAGAGCACGAGACCATGTTTGCGGAATTCATCGGTACAGGGGGCGGTATTGATGACATCCTTAAGAACCTAAAGAAGTGGATGAAGCCGGAGAAAAGGCACATTGACTCTACAATGTTCCCCTTCGCCAGCAACACGGTTATCCCACAGCCCTTGGGTGTTGTGGGGCTCATTATTCCTTGGAATTTCCCCGTCTTTTTGTCGGTATCCCAAATCGCTACGGCATTTGCTGCAGGCAACCGAGTCATGGTCAAAATGTCCGAGAACAGTCGCTCGCTGACACGACTACTGCGCGAGCTCTCACCGAAGTATTTGCCTGAAGACAAGCTTGTATTCCTCGAAGAGACAGGCGGGGTTGGTATCGAGTTCTCCAAACTCGCCTTCGACCTCATCATCTTCACTGGATCAGGCGCAACGGGTAAGAAAGTGATGGCATCTGCTGCAGAAAACCTCACTCCCGTGATCCTAGAACTAGGTGGCAAATCGCCCGCCATCATCGATCCAAAATATGATCTCGCAAAGGCTGCCGAGCGCATCATGTTTGCCAAGCAGTTCAACGCAGGCCAAATTTGCGTCAATGTCGATTACGTGATGGTCCATAAGTCACAGGCAGATGAATTTATTCAGCACTGCAGCGACTGGCTAAAAGCGAACGTGCCAACGATTAATTCGGATGACTATACGTCGATGATCGACCAGCGTGCCTATGACCGCATGATGGCAACACTCGATGATGCCCGTGCCTACGGCGCCAAGATCATCAACCCCACAGGCGAAGAGCCCAATGCGGAGACACGCAAGGTCCCCGTACAGTTCGTGGTAGATACGTCTCCTGAGATGATCATTCGCAACCGTGAAACGTTTGGCCCGCTCCTCATGATTGTGACCTATGAGTCAGAAGACGACGTGGTTGCACATGTCAACGCAGGAGACCGCCCTCTGGCGATGTATCCGTTCACAAAGAACAAGAAGCTGGCCGATCACTACATCACCCACATCATGTCGGGCGGTGTCAGTATCAATGACGCGCTGCTTCACGTATCGCAGCACGATCTACCCTTTGGTGGTGTCGGTGGCAGTGGTATGGGTCACTATCACGGCAAGGAAGGCTTTATGTCTTGTTCGAAGATGCGCCCAGTGTTCCATCAGGCAAACTTCACCATCAACAAGTTCATGGGACCTCCCTACGTGGGCTTTAAAGACAAGATGTACCGAGCGCTGACCAAGAAAAATCTTAAGTAGCAAAATTGGTATACGAAATAAAAAAGGCCCCTGATGGGGCCTTTTTTTGTGCAACTTGCTCGACTCAGAGTTGACGCTTTAATCGGAGTCGTACCCGACATTTTAGGGACTGAAGTTCTACAGCAATTTACTGACTACCGCGGTGCTTTCTACCAAAAACCCCTACTATCAGACCGTCCTGTTATCAAAACGCTCCAATATCAGAACACTCCGCTACCAAAATGCCGCGTAAATGAGCACGAGGATCAAGCCGATTGCAATCGACGCGACATTGAACCCTTGAGTTGTCCCGAACTGAATATCGCCCAGCATGACTGGCTGCCCCTCCTCAGGTGCCTGCGTCAGGCGCGAGACAATAACGCCAAGCGCCACGTTCAGTAGAAATACGAGCCAGATACGCAAGACAAACGGTAGATCCGGCATGCTTACCTTGAGCGCCAAACTGGCGACGACTGAGCCAATTAACACAGCGTAGGCACTCGCTTGATTGGCACGACGATCAAAGAAACCCAACAGGAAAATAATCACCACACCAGGTGCGATAAAGCCCGTGTACTCCTGAATTGTTTGAAAGGCGCTCTCCATGCCCCCCAGGAACGGGCGCGCAAGAACCAGCGCAATAAGCATCGCTGCAAAGGCAACGACACGTCCTACACTGACGTAATGCGCTTCATCTCGATCTCCTGAGGTGTACTGCTTATAAATATCCATTGTGAAGATGGTGGCAATCGAGTTCATCATTGAGGCGAGCGACGAGACGATTGCCGCGATCAGAGCGGCGAAAACCAGCCCGCGAAGCCCCTCGGGTGCGAGTTTCATCAACTCACCGTAGGTTCGATCTGACTTTTCATTCAAAACTTCCGCAGCGAGTGCACCGTCTTGAGCAAGAACGAGTGCCGCAATGCCAGGGATAACCACAATAAGCGGAATGAGTAGTTTCAAAAAGGCTGCAAAAGCGAGGCCCTTCTGCGCTTCAGCCAGGCTCTCCGCACCAAGTGCTCTCTGGATGATGTATTGGTTGAAACCCCAATACGAAAAATGAAGAACCCAGAGCCCGCCCAGTAAAGTCCAAATACCCGGAAGATCCCCGTAATTAGGGTGTGACTCATCCAGAATCATTTCAAAATGGCCTGGAACTTCTTCACCCAACCGGGCGAGACCAGCTCCTGCGCCATTCCCTGATCCGACTGCATCCAGTGCAATCCAGGTGATAGCCAAACCGCCCAAGATAAGAATCACGACTTGGATGATGTCGGTCAGTGCTACCGCCTTCAAGCCACCATAAATCGAATACATGACCGCGAAGATGGCGAGACCTATCATGGCAGTCATAACATCAAGCCCAGTAAGACTCTCAATTGCCAGGCCACCCAACCAGAGAACAGCGGTTAAATTGACAGCGGTGTACAAGACGATCCAATAGAAGGACATCAACGACTTAACGCCCGTGCCGTAGCGCGTCTGAAGGAACTGCGGCATGGTATAGATTTCGCGCTTCAAGAAGATGGGCAGGAAATACTTCGCGACAATCAGCAGCACAATCGCCGCTTGCCACTCATAGGC
>JAYOAN010000108.1:2706-5319 GCA_038104285.1 Halieaceae bacterium | reverse complement strand
CCTTGCCAAGGTTGAGGTCGCGAGTTCGAACCTCGTTTCCCGCTCCAATTTTTCTAAGGTGGCCACTGACGCGACCTAATCTCCATCAAGCACACTTTTTACTGATAGGCTTGCTCGATGACCACTGAAACCTGGTTATTGCTCTCCCTGACGTTGTTTGCCGGCGCGGCATCTCCCGGCCCGTCACTGGCGCTTGTGGTCCGCACAGCCCTTAATTACGGTCGTTTGGCGGGGTTGGTTGTTGCTTTAGCTCACGGATTGGGTGTTGGCCTCTACGCGCTTCTAATCGTAGTGGGTGTTGCGGAAGCTATTAGCCGTACTTCCTGGGCCATGGGTGCACTCCAGCTAGGGGGCGTTATATTTTTGGCGTACTTGAGTAGCTTGATGATTCGGGGTGGTATTGCTTCGACTCGCCAAGCTGCAGATTACGACCTCGCCTCGCCTGGTCCGTATCTGGCGGCAGAGACGCACTACAGGCGATTCCTACGCGAGGGGTTTTTGATTGTTTTTCTAAACCCCAAAGTACTTGTTTTCTTTCTCGCTATTTTTAGCCAATTCCTAACGACTACGCAGTCACTAACAACGCAACTCGCAGCTGCGAGCTTGGCTGCGATTATTGACGGCCTTTGGTACGCCTTGATTGCACTACTCATTAGTGTGCCGGCGGTGAACAGCGTCTTAGCGCGCTTCTCTGGCTATTTGGATATTGGATTTGGCTTGTGCCTAGCGAGCGTTGCGGCTTGGCTAGCTTACTCGCTCGTATAGCGCCAGAGTTAGGTATGGCGCCCCTGAGGACGCCATTGGGTCGCCTCCCGTATTGGCTGGCAATGGCTAGGCGTTAGCCTCAGCTGTCGCTTTGGCCCATTTGTAATCAGCTTTGCCGTTAGGCGCACGCTGCACAACATCCACCAGGATGCATTGCTTTGGCGACTTGTAGCCCGCTAACTGGGTTTTGACGTGCGCTCGAAGGCCATCCTCGCCGATTGGCGCTGTGCCGGCCTTTTGTGAGTAAACGGCAATTACACGGTTACCGAGGCGCTCATCAGGCAAACCTACGACCAAGCAGTCCTCAACGTCGTCATGGCGCTTAATCGACTCCTCGACTTCCTCGGTGAAGACCTTCTCTCCACCCGTATTTATGCACTGCGAGCCACGGCCCAGCAGCGTAATGGTGCCATCGGCCTCGACGGTCGCAAAGTCGCCAGGGAAGGAGTAACGCACGCCATCCACCACACGGAAGGTTCGCGCTGATTTCTCCTCGTCTTTGTAATACCCGCGGGGAACGATCCCTGCTGTGGCAACCATGCCCATTTCACCTGAGCCAGGTTGCACGGGCTTGTCGTCCTCGTTAAAGACTTTCACATAGTCGGCAATCATAAACTTAGCCGTCTTGGCGGCGCCCTCGCGAGTACTGATAGACGCACCCATAGAGCCCTCGGTTGAACCCATAATGTCGTTGAGCACCATATTCTGATGCTTGAGGAGGCCTTCTTTGATTTCCGAGGACCACATGACACCCGAGGATGCAATTTGACCCACACGCGACAAGTCGTAGGGCTTTCCAGCCGCTTTGGCCGTATCAAGCGCTGCCAGAATTGGACGCGCGAACGCGTCACCCACAATCGTGAGATCGGTGACTTTGTTGTCAACGACACACTGTAAGAGCGCGTCCGCGTCCAGGTGCTGCGTTCGCTGAGTAACCACCGTGCCACCACAGTTAAGTGCCACCATGGTGCCAATCCACATACCGGTACCATGCATTTGCGGGCACGCGGGGAGGCTGCAGTGGACGGCGCCCATTTCCGTTATCGCTCGTGCACCTGCCAGCACCTCATCAATGGACGAGGGTGGTGCGAGGCCTCGTGAAGTGTAGCCGCCAATACAGAGCCAGTGAGCGAGAGCACCGTTGTCATACATCACACCCTTGGGCATACCTGTCGTACCGCCCGTGTAGAGCATGTAACGGTCCTCATAGGCGCTGGGTGCAAAAGGCAGGGGGTTGGAGCTCGTTAATGCGGTTTCATAATCCAGAGCGCCCTCGAGCAGCGACTCGCCGCATCCGTCGTCGACTTGGATGTAGAGCTTGATCTTTGGCAGTGAGTCACGAATTTCCTTGATTCGCGGCGCATAGCTTGCGTGGAAGATCACCACCTCAGAGTCACTATTATCGAGCAGATAGATGAGTTCCTCGGCGCGATAGCGGTAATTTACATTCACGGGGCAAACGGACTGCTTGAAACAGCCAAAATGGGCTTCGGTGTACTCGTTACAGTTGAGCATATACATACCCACTGACGCACCATTGGTGACACCGTTAGCCGCGAAAAGACCTGCTAGTCGAGCAGCCCTGTCATTGAACTCCGACCAGGTAACCGTTTTGCCTTCACAAATGAGGGCAGGTCGGTCAGGGAACTCTTCTGCGAGTGCTGTCCAAACGTTATTGAAGTGAAATTCCATCTAATTACTCCGCTGGCATTATTGTTGTTAACAGCGCGGCGCAGATAATGAATCAAACGCCGATCCATGAGTTGGAGACTCTCACGAGCCGGCGGAGATTTCTAGCCCGTTTGGGGGCGCTTGAACTAGCCCGTTTGGGGGCGCTTGAAATAGAGT
>JAYOAN010000108.1:0-2606 GCA_038104285.1 Halieaceae bacterium | reverse complement strand
CTAGCCCGTTTGGGGGCGCTTGAACTAGCCCGTTTGGGGGCGCTTGAAATAGAGTCGAGTGTTGGCTGATGGAGTCTTATGGACCCGCTCTATGCAGAGTGCGAATCGACGACCCTAACGATGCCGAGATTAGTTCCTCGTACACGTGTTTTCTTCAAATGTTTGAGAATGGGTTTAGGCATACCCTCCGGTAGGTCGATGGTGGCGTAGTGCTCGAAGATATTGATCTTGCCAATAAATTCACCCTCGATGCCTGCCTCATTGGCAATGGCACCCATAAGCTCACTAGGCTTCACGCTCTGCTTTTTTCCAACCCCCAGCCAGAAACGCTCCATCACTACATCGGGATGCGCCTCAAGCGGCCGAGCCCGTCCGAGCTCTTTTACCGTGTAAGAGAGGGGCACTTCACGCTCTTTACCTTGCTTGTCCTTGAGTGGCCGGGGCTCCTTGCGCGTATCTCGTGCGGGCTTCGCCTCTGCCTCAGCGCGGGATTTCCCTGACTTCGCCGGCTCGGGGGGCAGTTCTACACCGTCCATGACCATGCCCGCTAAGGCTAGCGCGATAGCTTTGTGGCTATGTCCGTCTTTTACAAGTTGCTCGACCGCGTCGTTCGCTTTCGGATGTGCGGGGGCGACCATGGCGTCACGGAGCTTGTTGACGAGCCGCTCACGCGCTTTCGCATCAATTTCTGCATAGGTTGGCACGTCGATAGGTTGAATCTTTTGCTTGGTCACTTTCTCGATGTTGTGGAGCATTCGGCGCTCGCGCGGTGCAACAAACAAGATCGCTTTACCCGCGCGTCCTGCTCGACCCGTGCGGCCAATGCGGTGAACATAAGACTCGCGGTCGAAAGGAATGTCGTAGTTGATAACGTGAGTTATACGCTCTACGTCTAAGCCTCGCGCAGCAACATCGGTGGCTACGACGATATCGAGGCGACCGTCTTTAAGCTGTTCCACGGTCTTTATTCGCGTTTTTTGGTCAATATCGCCGTTGAGAGGGGAGGCATTAAAACCACGCTGTCGCAATTGATCCGCAATCGCCGAGGTCGACTCGCGCGTTCGCACAAAAATTATGACGCCCTGGGTATCCTCTACTGCCATAAACCGGGTGAGGGCATCGAGTTTGTTTGTTCCCTTCACCAACCAATAACACTGATCGATATTGGTATTCGTCGTCGCTTGTGAGGAGATAGAGACCTCTACCGGATCCACAAGGTGCACGCTGGCGATCTCGCGTATGCGGGGTGGCATGGTGGCTGAGAACAATGCAACGCGTCGACCTTTTGGGGTTTGCGAGAGGATCTCGTCGACATCGTCGATGAAACCCATACGGAGCATTTCGTCAGCTTCGTCTAATACAACGGTCTTAATCTGACTGAAGTCAGCAGACTTCCGATTGAGGTGGTCGAGGAGACGGCCGGGCGTAGCAACAATGACGTGGACACCCTCCCTCAATTGCTTGAGCTGCTGCCGCATATCGTTACCACCGCACAGAGCGACAACCCTGCACCCCTTGGAGCGCTTTGCATAGCTCCTGAACGCATCCGCCACTTGCATCGAAAGCTCACGCGTCGGGCAAAGAACGAGAATCTGCGGCACAACTGCATCAAAAGCCAAGCAGGCCAGCGAGGGCAGCGCAAACGCTGCGGTTTTGCCGGTACCTGTCTGGGCGATGCCAACGACATCTTGTCCGCTGAGCATGGCGGGAATCGTTTCCGCTTGGATTGGCGTCGCAGCCTCGTACCCCAAATCAGTCAGGGAGTTCAGCAAAAAGTCGGGCAGCCCAAGGCTGTTAAAAGCCGTCGGCGTGGAATCAGAATCAGTCATGGGATAAGTACGGGCAGGGAAAGCGCGCAGACTACGCCTACCTGATGTACTGAGAAAGGTAAATCCTGCCTATATCCGTGATTTTACCCGTAAAGACCTCGATGGCACTGGGTGGGGGCGAGCAGTGGCTTATGCCAAAGTTAAGCGTCGGTGCGTGCCTTATTCAACCGAACCTTGGGTCTTCTCGATATCGGTGAGCAGCGCCCGTTGCGCTTTCCAGAAAAAGAACACGCCTGATGTGCCAATCGTGAGCGCAGTGACCATGGCATAGCGTAAGTTTTCAGCACCAAAATGCGCACTGTAGGCGTCAGACAATGCCCCAACGAACAGGGGACCCAGACCAAGACCGATCATATTTATGACAAATAACAGGATTGCAGATGTACTGGCACGCATCCCGGCTGGCACAAGGGTGTGACAAATGGCGATACAGGGCCCTAGGTATAATGTGCCTAAAATGTGCCCGGGTGCGTAGGCCATAATCACGTAAAGCGGCTCAGTCCCCAGTAGAGTGATATAGGAAAGCGGTAGGGATAGAAGGATCCCGTAGAGCGCAATACGGACATACCAACGCTTATCTTTTTCTCCCCAGCGATCAGCCAAGTAGCCTCCAAGAAAGGTGCCTAACATGCCGGTCGTCCCACCAATGACGCCAAGGACTACGCCTACTTCCGTGACGGATAGTCCATAGTTGCGGATCAGCAGTGAGGGGAAGAAATTACCATTGCCGTACCCCACAAAAGACGCAGTGGAGCATCCCAGCGCGATCCACCAGAA
>JAYOAN010000107.1:0-5373 GCA_038104285.1 Halieaceae bacterium | reverse complement strand
CGGCGAGCGCATCGAGCGACTGTTTTATCCTTGCCGTATCGAGTTGATAGTCCATGCGGAATCAATAAACGGGGTAACCCAAATAACCGTGGGCCTGAACAACGCCGAAATAAAGCGCTGCAGCAGCGGCAATTGCTAACACTTCGCGAGGCACGCTCGCCTCAACCGCAGGTAACGGGTCCTTTCCGTCTTGGCGATTAATGAGAATGACCGAGATCACTGCCCAAGCGAGAAGGCCTCCAAACAGCACTAAGGAGGGTGCATCGCCGTTAACGAGAAGGTGCCCAACACTCCATGCTTTGATAGCAGTGAGCTGAGGATGGCGAACAACGGACGTTACTTTTACCTTCAGGGAAGATGCAGCCATCAGATAAAAAGCCAATAACATGAGCGCATTGTTAGCGAGCTCCCAAGTCGGTTGGCGACCCCACCAAACGGTACCCGTAGCGCTTTGATAACCGGCTACCATGAGAACAATACTGCCGAATAGGGCAAGCGTTACGACGAGCTTGCCGCCGTCTCCCATGCCTTCGCGAGTAGCTGGTGCAAGTCGCTTAAACAGGTGCGCTATCGACCAGAGCAGTACGCCCGAAAGAAGCATCGTCATAGGAGCTCCTTACGCCGCCGCGTTCAGCTGTTTTGCCGCAAAATAAGCAACAAAGAAAGTAATGATCTCCACAACAATCGGCTCGATCGTCATGTCACCGCCGTGAACGGTGGCCGCAATAATACGTGCTGGCGCAACCAAACCCACAAGACAACCTCCGGTAAGGATCATCGTTGCGTTCGCACGAAGTCCGCCGACAATCAGTAGAAAACCACTGCCCAAGAAGAAGGCTGCACTATCGCCAATCTGTGTGGTTAATGCTGCGCCTGTCAGCAGCTCGCTGCTGAGATTCGCTGCTGCCATTTCGGGTGCAAACACCCACAAGACGCCCAGCAACAAAAGTGGAATACCCAAAATAATCGGACCAAACTTCGCAAACATCTTTCTTCTCCCAGAGTAATTATTGGTTATTTTGCAAAGTACTCTCGCTTTCCTAAGGTGTGATGTAAAGCACCCAACAAAAATTGGCGCAAAAAATAGGTAAAAAAAAGCCCCGCGATGCGGGGCTTTCACTGTAGGACCTCAAGTCAAAAAGCGCTTACTTTGACTTTGCTTCCTTACGCGCTTTTGCCTCTTCGATCACGGTTGTCGCAACGCTCGCGGGACACGGCAAGTAGTGCGAGAACTCCATAGAGAACTGGCCACGACCTGATGTCATTGTACGCAGCGAGCCAATGTAACCGAACATTTCAGCCAGTGGCACGTCAGCCTTAACGCGAACACCCGTGGTACCCGCTTCCTGATCTTTGATCATGCCGCGGCGACGGTTCAAATCACCAATAACGTCACCTACGTGATCGTCAGGTGTGAATACATCGACTTTCATGATGGGCTCGATCAACTGCGGAGATGCCTTTGGCATTGACTGACGGAATGCGCCCTTTGCTGCCAGTTCAAAAGCAATCGCTGAAGAGTCAACCGCGTGGAAACCACCGTCGTACAATTCAACCGCAACGTCGAGTACTGGGAAGCCTGCCAATGGACCTTCCTGCATCATCACCTGGAAGCCCTTCTCAATCGCGGGGAAGAATTCCTTCGGTACGTTTCCGCCGACAACACTGGAAGTAAATACGTAGCCGTCTCCAGGCTGTCCGGGAGTGATGCGGTAGTCGATCTTACCGAACTGACCTGAACCACCAGACTGCTTCTTGTGTGTATAGCTGTCTTCGATCGCCTGAGTGATCGTCTCACGGTAAGCAACCTGTGGCTGACCCACTTCGAGCTCAACGCCATACGTACGACGTAGGATATCGATCTTGATGTCGAGGTGAAGTTCGCCCATGCCCTTAAGGATGGTCTCACCAGAATCTTCGTCTGTTTCGACACGGAACGATGGATCTTCCGCAATCATCTTACCGATAGCGATACCCATCTTCTCTGAACCGCCCTTGTCTTTCGGCGCGACTGCAATCGAGATTACAGGGTCAGGGAAGACCATCGCTTCGAGTGTGCAAGGTGAATCCGTTGAACAGAGCGTATGACCCGTCTGAACGTTCTTCATGCCGATACAGGCAAAAATGTCACCGGCCTGCGCAACATCGATTTCAGTTCGGTCGTCAGCGTGCATCTCAACCATTCGGCCGATACGCTCAGTCTTGCCCGTTGCCGAGTTCAGGATGGTATCGCCCTTTTTCATCGTGCCCGAGTAGACGCGAATAAAGGTCAAGGCACCGAAGCGGTCGTCCATAATTTTGAACGCTAGCGCGCGAAGTGGCTCGCTCACGTCTACTTTGGCAACTTCACCTGTGGGCTCGCCTTCCTCGTCAGTCAGCGGCTGCGGATCAACTTCAGTTGGGCTTGGTAGGTAGTCAACAACCGCATCGAGTACGAGCTGAATACCCTTGTTCTTGAACGCACTTCCGCAGAATGTTGGGAAGAAGTGCATTGTGCGCGTACCTTCACGGATGCAGCGCTTGATGTCTTCCATAGAGGGCGTTTCACCTTCCATGTACTCCATCATCAAGTCGTCGTCCATTTCGACAGCGGCTTCGATGAGCTGCTCGTGGTATGCCTCTACGTCGTCGACCATATCTGCAGGTACGTCAACAACCTCGTAGTTTTCTGGCTTGCCAGAGTCATCCCAGACATAAGCCTGCTTGGTGAGTACGTCAACAACGCCCACGAAGTCATCTTCGCGGCCGATAGGCAGCGTCATGACAAGTGGGTTCGCAGCCAATACGTTACGTACCTGGTCTACCACGCGGTAAAAATCTGCACCAAGACGGTCGAGCTTGTTTACAAAGATCAAACGTGCAACTTCTGACTCGTTCGCGTAACGCCAGTTAGTCTCTGACTGAGGCTCAACACCGCCAGAGCCACAGAATACGCCAACACCACCATCCAGAACTTTCAACGAACGGTACACCTCGACCGTGAAATCCACGTGTCCGGGTGTGTCGATGATGTTCATGCGATGATCTTTCCAGAAACATGTTGTCGCGGCTGACTGAATCGTAATGCCGCGCTCCTGCTCCTGCTCCATGAAGTCCGTTGTGGCCGCGCCGTCGTGAACTTCGCCGGTTTTATGGATTTTACCGGTGAGCTTCAGAATACGTTCAGTGGTTGTGGTTTTACCCGCATCCACGTGCGCGAAAATACCGATATTGCGGTACAAGGATAAGTCTGCAGACATTGTTCTACTCTTCCAGTCGGTTGTGTTAACTCGGTCAGCTCGCAGCCCATACGGCTACAAACCATGTCACCCAGACAGCCGAAATACCGTCGCCCAGATAACGCCTAAACAAGTGTTTACTCGGGATTCGCGGTGCTTGTGACGGGCGACCCTTTCAATGCGCGCGCTTTTTACCACATTAAGGTGCTGATAAGTAGGTGTTGTTCGACAAAGTGATAACTTTTGACGTTACGGATCGGGCACTTACGCCGAAATACCGTTTCGCGCGGATTTCCTTCACTACGACGGTAAATTTTCGTCCTCTACCCAGTGGGGTGGTGACGGGAAATAGTGACGTGGAACGATGCAGGGCAAAAATAACGTGCAATCAGTGCCCGACGGCTACTGTGGCGCATTCAAGTATTGCGCTTCTTCGCTAGCTAACTGGATAGCTCAATGAATCGAAGAGCGTGCAGACACTGAGACTTAGGACCAGAAAGGGTATCGGGCGAAAATCCTGCCTCACTGCTTGAATTTTTAACCAGTTCCCGCCAATGTCTACGCACAGCAAATGACCAGTCGCGCCTAAAAACCGTTAAGAAATAGCGCTTGGTCATCAATGTCGTCAACGAAAAAAGCGAGTGATAATAATGAAGACCAATATCGGCCTGCTTCTGACCAAACGAGCCCACCTTAACCCGGAGCGCGAAGCCTATGTAGAAAGCGATGGCAGCAGGCGCTACAGCTTCAAAGAGCTAAACGAGCGCTCGAATCGCCTTGCCAACGGTCTGATCGAAAACGGTCTGCAGAAGGGTGATCGTGTCGGCCTGTTATTGATGAATTCAGTGGAATTCATGGAGTCATTTTTCGCGGTGGCAAAAGTGGGCGGTGTTGTCGTACCACTCAACTGGCGCCTGGTCGCCGATGAGCTCGAGTTCATCTTGAAAGACGCTGGCGTTAAAACGCTGATCTTTGACAACGACTTCGCTGGCACGGTTGCGGAACTCGAGCGTCGCGGTGATAAAACCGATATCAGCCAGTGGCTGCATGTGCTCGGTGGCGCTGATGCGAGCGCCTGCCAACCGTTCGCTAAATCTTACGACGCCTACTGCGCTGATTCCTCAGATGTTGAGCCCGCCTGTGGCGCTGAGGACGACGACATGCTGTACATCATGTACACATCGGGCACGACGGGTCTGCCTAAAGGCGTGGTGCATACCCACAGCACGGCGATGTGGGGTGTCTTCACGATTCATGCGACAGCGGACTATCAAGCCAATGAACGTTATATCGCCTGCCTCCCCATGTTCCACGTTGGCGCACTGACGCCATTGACCATCAACGCGTATCACGGGGCAACGACCTACGTGATGCGCAGCTTTGATCCCGTTGCCGCCTGGGAATGTGTCCAGCGCGAGAAAATCACAAGTGGTCTCATGGTACCGGCGATGCTGAACTTTATGGTTCAGGTACCGAATTATGAAAACTACGACTGGTCGAGCGTGCGCTGGTTCATGACGGGTGCCGCACCTGTGCCTGTTGCGCTGACGCAACAATTCCAAGAGATGGGTATCGACATCACTCAGGTCTACGGCCTCACCGAAACCTGCGGCCCCTCTTGCCTCATGGACTCCGTAAACGCTGTGCGCAAGCCCGAGTCCTGTGGAAAACCGTTCTTCTTCACCGAAGTGAAGGTCGCTGACAGTGAGGGCAACGAACTCCCCATCGGCGAGGCCGGTGAAATGCTCGTTCGCGGCAAACACGTCATGCGAGAGTACTGGAACAGACCTGATGCGACCACGGACACGCTCGTTGACGGGTGGCTGCGAACCGGTGACGTGGGCGTCATGGATGACGAGGGTTTTTTCGCCATTCAAGATCGCATCAAGGACATGATTATTTCAGGCGGTGAGAATGTATACCCCGCCGAAATCGAAGGTGTCCTGCAAAGCCATCCTGGCATCAGCGAAGCCGGTGTTATCGGTCAAAACAGTGCGAGGTGGGGAGAATCCCCTCTCGCCGTTGTGGTTAAAACCGACCCCGCTCTGACGGCCGAGGAGATTCTTTCGTTCTGCCAAGACAAACTTGCTCGCTTCAAGCAACCAAAAGCCGTCGAGTTCACAGACATCATCCCCAGAAACCCGAGCGGTAAAAT
>JAYOAN010000106.1:0-5377 GCA_038104285.1 Halieaceae bacterium | reverse complement strand
TCGCCACGTATTCGACGTCTTGCCCACTTTCAAAAGTCTTAATCTCGATGCTCGGCTGGCCGGCCGGGCGAAGGTTCTCGCCCATAACCGCCTCTTGGAACGATCGGTTAACCACATCGCCTAGCACCTCTTGACGGACACCGACACCAAAGCGCTGCTTCATGACGCGCATGGGGACCTTTCCGGGACGGAAGCCAGGCAAACGAACGTTTCTGGCCGCGTCTGCTAATTTCTTGTCAACTGCCGAATCCACATCATCGGCGGGAACACCCACTGTAAGCTTACGTTCCAAACCCGATGTTGTTTCTACCGAGACACGCATCTTCGTCTCCTAACTCTATAACCTAATACAGCCTCGTTTAGAGGCGTTACTCAATGATGGAATATGGTGCGGAAGGAGAGACTCGAACTCTCACGTCGTAAGACACTGGAACCTAAATCCAGCGCGTCTACCAATTTCGCCACTTCCGCGTAATCGACACTTTTTCAAGTGTTTCGGTGCATCCCGACCTAAGGGCGCGGATGGTGTCACATAAGATGATTTGATTCAATGCGGTCCGGCAAAAAGCATGCGACACAGAGCAAAAGTGCCAGCTCCAGCAATTTACATCGTGTGCGTCGGCCGGTCTGACACTAGGCCAGTGCCTAGATGATCTTCGATTTTGGTCGCTGCGGCGAAATCTGCCTCGGAGAATTGCACTCCAATTCCCGCCTGACGATTACCTTGAGCGCCTTTTGGCGTGATCCAAACTACCTTACCGTTGATCGGTATTTTTTCGGATTCGTCCATCAAGGCGAGTAGAATGAAAATCTCTTGTCCCAACTCGTAGCGCTTATTAGTTGGCACAAAAAGCCCGCCATTTCGAACAAAGGGCATATACGCGGCATAAAGGACTGAACGATCCTTAATCGTCAGTGACAATATGCCTTGTTTGTTCTCTTCACTCACTATAAACCCCAGCTGTCCACGGAAGCTCCGCGCCGCCAAAATGTGATTAAAGGCTTCTCAAACATGTGAGCTCCCCATCAAACTCAAACTCTGACGCAGTACGTCAATATTGTTTTCCCTAGCGCCAGCCGTCAATACTCCGACCTCATAACAAACCACCTCACGCGCTGGTGTCGCACCGCTGCGGATACGCTGAAGCACTCCAGCAACCAATCGGTGAAGTGTAAGGAGAGTGACTGTTGTATTTTGGTCTCGATCAGTCTCTGTAACACGTTCCTCAATCGCTCGCGCTGTCGCTTCGATCGCATCGTTTAAATCGTGCTTCATCAAGCACTCAGTCAGCTCACTTCCACCCGATTTACCATCAAGCACGCCCGCCACACTGGTTCGCACCTCGTTCTGTAAGTCAAGCGTGCCGTTAACTGCAGCAACCAGCCAATTCTCGAGAAACCGCGATGACTTGCCTGTAAATAAAACTGGGTCCACGCCACTCTGCGTTAGCGAGGTACTGCACGTTGCTTCAGAGAGCCTGGGCAATGTGCGATTCTGACATCGAGATCTGATCGTTGCGGGCAACAGCCATGGACGTCGACTGGTTAACATGATGAGTGTGTCGCCCTGCGGCTCCTCAAGGGTTTTCAACAATGCGTTGGCTGCAGCGGTGGTGAGCTTATCGGCCTCTTCAATTACCAGCACTTTCAACGAACCATATCCCGCTGTTTTAGCAACAAAATCGCAAGCTGCACGCACCTGATCAACACCAATGCTCTGCTTACCATCGATAACCGATACCCAACGAAAATCCCCGTGAGTACCTGCTGTAAGCAATTCTTGCGTCTCGTCAGGAGAAGACTGGGAGGTCATCTTCAACAAATGATTAGCGAGTACTTCACTTACGTCATCCAGCCCAAGGCCGGAATCACTTGTTAGCAAAAGCGCATGCGGTAACCGTCCACGCTGATGCAATAGAACAAGCTCCGCCACCAGAGATTCGTGTTCAGGGAAAAGGGGCTTAGTCATAGACTGTGCTCTATGAATGACTCGAGTGACTTGCGAATCGATGCTTGAACATCTGATACAGGCATTGCCGCATCGATTACGACAAAGCGGTCACTGCTATCCGCACGGTCCAAATAACCCTGCCTCACTCGCTCAAAGAAGGCGAGTTCCTCTGACTCAAATCTATCGAGCTCAGCGCGTTTTTGAGCGCGTTCAATGCCTATTGTAGGGTCTAAGTCGAAAAGCAGTGTTAAGTCAGGGTGACGGCCCTTTTGAACCATCGCCTCGAGCAGACTGATTGCATCCAACTCAAAACCACGCCCATAACCCTGATAGGCGTAGGTAGCGTCCGTGAATCGATCACACAAAACCCACTGCCCCTCAGCCAACGCCGGTTCTATGACTTCATGTAAGTGCTGTGCTCTCGCTGCAAACACCATGAGTAACTCCGCCTCAACCGACGGTGCGGTTCCGTCCTTCGCTAAAAGTAGTGATCGCAGCGACTCACTCAGCGACGTACCACCGGGCTCTCTGGTTTGAACAAAGGGGATTTCGTGAGCAGTAAGTAACTCGACAATGAATTCGCGGCTGGTTGACTTGCCGGCGCCCTCGCCCCCTTCCAAGGTGATGAATTTGCCTTCAGAGCATAATGCTGTCATTGACTCGGACTCGATCGATAGTCTTTCTTGCGATTGAGCTGATAGCGTCTCACATTTTCCTCGTGTTCATCGAGCGTCGCGCTGAATGCATGACTACCATCGCCCTTAGCCACGAAGTATAGAGCATCTCCCGACTTAGGATGTGTCGCAGCACGCAATGCGGCACTCCCTGGCAACGCGATGGGTGTCGGCGGCAGTCCAAAAATTCGGTAGGTATTGAAGGGATTTGACGCATCTCTCAAGTGGCGGCGCTTCAGATTTCCGTCAAAGCGGATTCCCAATCCATAAATAACGGTAGGGTCAGTTTGCAAGCGCATGCCTTTTTGGAGTCTTCGGGTAAAGACCCCACCAATTTCACCTCGTTCAGAGGCTAAACCTGTCTCCTTCTCGATAATTGACGCGAGTATTAACGCCTCATACGGCGAGTTCAGCGGTAAGTCCTTCGCTCGGGAGTTCCAGGCCGTTTCAAGCTCGCGCTCCATTGCCTCTCTTGCGAGTTTTAGAACATCTAGATCCGTCATGCCTCGAGGAATCAGATAAGTCTCAGGTAGGAATAAGCCCTCAGGTGATGAGAATGGAGTGATCAGCTCACTGATGCCCAGATCTTCGGCGTCAGCAATCGTTCGCGTAATCTGAGGATGCTGCCATAGCTTCTCCAAAACCCACTGAAAACTCACGCCCTCTGGAATCGTGAAACCGTATACAACAACATCATTGTTATTGATTCTGTGAAGAAGTTCCCGAAGCGTCTCTGTAGGCCTAAGACGGTACTCCCCTGGCTTCATAATAAGTGTTTGAGACTGCAGTGTTAGCGCAAGGCGTGAGGCCTTTGCCGACCGGATAACACCCTGATGCTCCAGAGCGTCGAGGACTCGAATAATCCCGTCTCCCTCATTCACAACAAACAGCTGAGCGTCCTCGGTTACCAAGATCTCGCGATCGAGTTCCTGAGACAGATAGACGCCCACGGCACCCGCGCTAAGGACGCAGGCAAGCGCAAATAAGACAATACGGTAGGAGGAGCGGCTCAATAAATGCTCCTTATCTGCGATTAATCAAACTTTTTGAAGATCAAGGTGCCGTTGGTACCACCAAACCCGAAAGAATTGGACATTGCAACTTTGATATTCCGCTCCTGGGCAGTTCCGGGTACGTAGTTCAAGTCACAACCGTTATCAGGATTAGTAAGATTGATTGTTGGCGGCGCCACGCCATCACGGATCGCAAGCGTTGAGAAAATAGCTTCAACCGCACCCGCAGCACCCAGGAGGTGTCCTATCATCGATTTCGTAGAACTCACTGCCAAATCGTAAGCGTGATCACCGAACACACTCTTGATCGCCAATGTCTCTGCAACGTCTCCCGCGGGTGTTGATGTGCCGTGAGCGTTGATGTAGTCCACTTCATCCGCATTCATACCGGCACTTGCGAGTGCGTTGCGCATCGATAAAGCAGCGCCACGACCATCCTCTGGCGGGGACGTCATGTGGTAAGCGTCGCCACTCATACCGAAACCCACAACCTCGGCGTAGATTTTTGCACCTCTTGCCTGGGCACTCTCGAGCGATTCAATCAGCATGACGCCCGCGCCGTCACCCAAAACAAAACCGTCCCGCTCCTTGTCCCAAGGTCTCGACGCTGTTGCAGGATCATCGTTTCGGGTTGAAAGCGCTCTAGCAGCGGCGAAACCACCTAAACCAGCTGGTGTTGTCCCCATCTCCGCCCCGCCAACTAGCATTGCGTCGGCGTCCCCGGCGGCAATCAAGCGAGCGCCAAGGCCAATGCTGTGGGTACCCGTAGTACAGGCTGTAACCATTGCGAGGTTTGGTCCACGGAGATTGAATTCTATTGAGAGGTTGCCAGCGACCATATTTATGATCGAGCCAGGCACAAAAAACGGAGAGATTTTTCTCGGACCGGCTTTATTCATCAGCAGTGAAGTCTTTTCAATAAAACCAATACCGCCAATACCCGCGCCTACGTTGCAACCGACTCGGTCCTGATTGGCTTCCGTGATTTCCAAGCCAGAGTCGCGCATGGCCTGAATGCCCGCAACCATGCCATATTGGATGAACAAGTCCATGCGCTTGGCGTCGCGTGCCTCAATGTAACCCTCGGTAGAAAAGTCCTGCAAACTTGCGCTGAATCTCGTGGAGAAGGCGGAGGCATCAAAATGCTCAATTGCCCTTACACCATTCTTGCCGTTGACTACGCCAGTCCAGGTTGACTGTGTATCGAGACCCAACGCCGTGACCGCCCCCATTCCCGTGACGACAACTCTTCGGTTGTTCATAGAAATTCCCCAGATTCCGTTCTCAACAGTGTATCAGCAAAAAAAAAGCCGCTCTTCCGTACAAAAGAGCGGCCTTTCGCGAGATGGTTGGCCTGAATTAAGCCAGATTCTCGTTGATGTAGTTAATGGCGAGCTGGACCGTGGTGATCTGCTCTGCTTCTTCGTCAGGAATTTCTGTATCAAATTCCTCTTCAAGCGCCATGACCAACTCAACAGTGTCGAGTGAATCAGCACCTAAATCGTCGACGAAAGAAGACGCATTATTTACCTCGTCTTCTTTAACCCCCAACTGCTCTGCCACGATTTTTTTAACGCGATCTTCAATGTTGCTCATGACGTTCCCTTTTGGTCTCCGTTTTTTTTAAGTGGCCCGTAAGCCAATTGCGTGCGGATTCTACCGATAAACTGTCGAATTAAAACCCGCATTTTTTCGCATCACATGTACATACCGCCATTCACGTGAATCGTTTCTCCGGT
>JAYOAN010000105.1:3561-5482 GCA_038104285.1 Halieaceae bacterium | reverse complement strand
AACACATCGCCGTATTTGATGACGCCTGTGGGCGTCTCCGACCAGACTAAGTCATAGACGGACTTTACGTCCTGAATGTACATCGCCAGTCGTTCAATACCGTACGTAATCTCACCCGTGACAGGTAAGCACTCGAGCCCGCCAGCCTGCTGAAAATACGTAAACTGAGACACCTCCATCCCGTTTAACCAAACTTCCCAGCCGAGCCCCCAGGCGCCAAGCGTCGGTGACTCCCAGTTATCCTCAACAAACCGAATATCGTGCTCGAGAGGGTCCAAGCCCAGGCGTTTTAGACTACTGAGATAAAGCTCTTGAAAGTTGGCGGGTGATGGCTTCATCACTACCTGGAATTGGTAGTAATGCTGAAGGCGATTCGGGTTTTCGCCGTATCGACCGTCTTGGGGTCGTCGGCTAGGCTGGACGTAAGCAGAGTTCCAGTTTTCGGGACCTAATGCTTTGAGAAACGTCGCAGGGTGAAACGTACCCGCGCCAACCTCTAGGTCCAGTGGCTGTAGAATCACGCAGCCGTTTTCTCCCCAGAACGCTTGTAGCTCTAGAATGAGCTGCTGGAATGTTAGTGGTGAACTCACGTAAATACCCCGGTACATCGAAGACGCGAGTATACAGTGGCCAGCACTGGCATAATATGAACAATCAACGGCAATTAAGCGCATCCAGGTGTCAAAGAGTCACAATTCAGCAAAGTTTTTAGTCAAGGATCGTCTCGCCGCAGGTGTGCTCAAGGTGAGTTTAGGTCTTTCAGCTTTGATGCCGCTTGAGTTTGCCCGTGGTTGTGGTCGGTTACTGGGTCGTTTCTTGTATGCCCTTAACTCGACAACGGTACGTGTCATTCGGTGCAATATTCAATTGGCGTATCAAGATCGGGACCCGGTCGAGCAAGAGGCGCTCGTAAAAGCCTCGATCTGTGAGCAAGGCGCACTGATCAGTGAAATGGGACATGTTTGGCGCCGCTCTCCAGCCTATGTGATGTCCAAGATTAGTGTGGTTGGTCAGGCGTTTTTCGATGCTGCGCTGGCCGATCAACGAGGCGTTCTGGTTTTAGCCCCCCACGTAGGAAATTGGGAGGTGCTGCCACATCATCTTGTAACGCAGGGCGATCTATTTGGTCTCTTTGAGCCCCCAAAGTTGCCGAGCGTCGGTAACGAGGTGCTCGCCAATCGACGACGCCCCGGTGGTGAGTATGTACCGACGACGCCCAAAGGCTTGGTGCAGCTCATCCGCCATTTTAAGCGCGGTGGCTTGACGGGTATTTTGCCCGATCAAGTGCCAAACCATGAGTCTGCGGGCTTGAATGTTCCCTTTATGGGTGTCGATTGCTTCACGGCAAGTTTGTGCGCCAATTTACTCGCTAAATCGGGCGCTAAGGCCGTTGTTGCCGGTGCTTTTCGGGTACAAGGTGGCTGGGAGGTGGTCTATCAACCGGTGTCTGAAGCAATCTATAGCGACGACTTAGAGCTGGCCTTGCGCGCAATGAATCGCGACATAGAGACGCTACTTGCCGGACGTGATGAACAGTACCAGTGGTCGTACAAACGATTTCGAACACTGCCACGCTCGCTGGCCGATCACTACGCCGGTGTAAAACGCCGAGGAGGCAAAAAATGAATGTTTTCCTTGGGAAAATTTTAGGGACACTCATCGGGTTTTCGGCCCTGGGAGTTATCGGAGGCTTTGTAGGCTTCTTAGTTGGCCACCTCTTCGACTCAGGCCTCTTGCGAGCCATAAGAATGACGGGCCCTGACGGGCTGCATGAGCTGCAGCAGGAGTTCTTTGATACAACCTTTGTGATGATGGGTTACATCGCGAAGGCAGATGGTCGAGTATCCGAAACCGAAATAGCGCAGGCGGAGGCCTTATTCACGCAGTTCAGACTGACACCCTCTCAGCGCGAAAACGCAAT
>JAYOAN010000105.1:0-3461 GCA_038104285.1 Halieaceae bacterium | reverse complement strand
TAATTGGCAGCTACCGAGCCCAAACCGGGGCCTAGGTTGTTGATTGACGCCATTACTGCACTAACCGCTGATAAAAAGTCGAGCCCGGTACCTAGCATTGCGAGTACCAGGACGAATGCGGAGAACATATAAACAGCGAAGAAACTCCAGACGGCGCTAACGACTTCTGGCCGTACACGGCGATGATCGAGCTTGAGTGGAATGACGGCATTTGGATGCAGTAGTTGGCGAAGCTCCCGAAGTCCCTGTCGGAATATGAGCAATATTCTCATTGCCTTCATACCGCCGCCCGTTGAACCAGCACAAGCACCCATCACGCTCAACATGAGCAGGAAGATAGGTAAAAACGAGGGCCAGGCAGAGAAGTTGTCGCTGGCGTACCCCGTGGTTGTCGCAATGGACACGGTTTGGAACAGGCCATGAATCAATGCCTCTTCTACGGCCAGCGTATCCATGGCTATGAGGGTTCCGCAGGTAACGATGACTGCGATCAGCACCATACCAGAGAAGAACTTCGTTTCTGAGTCGTACCGATAAATCGTTGGGCTACGCTTGGAGAAAGCAACGAAATGCAGGCCAAAATTTACGGCGCTGATCAGCATAAAGAGACTGCTGATAAGCAAAATAATATTGCTGTTGAAGTAGCCCATGCTCGCATCGTGGGTTGAAAAACCACCAATGGCGATGGTTGAAAACGCGTGGCTAATGGCGTCGAAAGCAGTCATTCCCGCTAGGAAATAGGCCAGCGCGCAGCTCACCGTTAGCCCCAAGTAGATGCTGAAAAGTGCTTTCGCAGTCGATGTAATGCGGGGCGTTAGTTTGCTGTCTTTGGCCGGACCTGTGCTCTCTGCGCGATACAGCTGTACGCCACCAATCCCCAACATAGGCAAAACAGCTACGGCTAAAACAATGATACCGATGCCGCCAAGCCACTGAAGCAATTGGCGGTAGAGCAAGATCGATTGCGGAATATGGTCGAGCCCCACAAGCACGGTCGCACCGGTTGTTGTGAGGCCTGATACTGATTCAAAAATGGCATCAAAGACCGAAATCTCTACAGCGTCGCTCAATAAAAACGGCAGCGCACCATAGATACCAAGAACGATCCAAAACGCCGCAGTGACCATGAAGCCATCGCGAATCTGTAATTCGGATTTAACGCGCTGTGTCACAAGCCACAGGAAAACCCCGGAGGTTGCGGTTGCCGCAAACGCCTGACCGAATAACGTTGCCGTACCGTCTTCCTGCAGCCACCCCAATGTCATCGACGGCAGCGTCCCGAGACTGAACAGCATCAGAAGCAGGCCAACGATACGAACACACAGGCCGATATTCATTAGATGAAGCTGCCACCTTCAACGAACAGTTTTTCAACCAAGCTTATTTTCGAAGGGTCAGTTAGGAATAAAATGACATGGTCAGCCTCTTCGACCACAACGTGTCGGTGGGCAATGATGACTTTGTCCCCTCTCAGGATGGCACCCACGGTTGCTCCGGGTGGAAGATCGAGCTCATCGAGTCGGCGTCCCACGACTTTTGACGTCTTGGGGTCACCATGTGCAGTCATTTCCAACGCCTCGGCAGCACCCCTGCGTAGCGAGTGGACAGCACTGATATCACCTTTTCTCACGTGAGTGAGCAGACTGCTAATCGTGATCTGTTGGGGAGAAATCGCAATATCGATCTCTTGGCCTACTAGCTCCGCATACGCTGAGTTAGTGATCAGCGTGATCACTTTTTTCGCACCGAGTCGTTTGGCCAACATCGACATCATGATGTTGGATTCACCGTTGTTGGTGAGAGCACAAAATACGTCCGTATTCGCGATGTTTTCCTGTTGTAAAAGCTTTGAGTCATTTGCGCTTCCGTTCAGCACAATGCTCTCCTCAAGCTCCTCCGACAGTTGCCGACAACGATCGTAATTAAGTTCGAGGACTTTGACTTGGTAATCCTGTTCGAGTCGTTTTGCGAGCGACGCACCAATTTTTCCGCCGCCTGCGATCATGACACGTTTATAGGGCGCATCCAGTTTTCTTAGCTCTGAGGTGACCGCTCGAATGTTTTCGCTGGCCGCAATGAAGAAGGCCTCATCATCGGGCTCCACAACGGTTGAGCCTTCTGGGATGATGGCGCTTTGCGACTTACGAAAAATCGCAGCTACGCGTGTATCAACGCTTGGCATGTGCTCTCGAATCTCTTGTAACTCACGTCCCACAATCGGGCCACCATCAACCGCTCTTACGGCAACAAGCCGTATCTTGCCTCCGGCAAAATCGAGTACTTGAAGCGAGCCGGGGTTGAGGATGAGCTGATGAATAGCGTCGGTGACTAGATGTTCGGGACTGATCGATACATCGACAGGGATAGCGCCTGACTGAAAGAGCTTTTTGTCCTCGTTCAGATAGTCAACCTCACGGATACGGCAGATTTTTGTCGGCGTGCGGTACAACGTGTAGGCGATTGCGCAGGCCAGCATGTTCACTTCGTCGCTATCGGTAACAGCGATGAGCATGTCTGCGTCTTCGGCGCCCGCATCCGCCAAGGTGGTTGGTTTCGATGCGTCACCTTTAACTGTTCTGATATCTAGCCGTTCTTGCAGCTGCCTCAGGGCAGTGTCAGAGCTATCTACGACCGTAACATCGTTCTGTTCGTCGGCGAGGTGCTCGGTGAGCGTGCCGCCAACTTGCCCGGCTCCCAAAATAATGATCTTCACGACGCTCTCGGTTCCTTGAACAACGGCTGATCTAAGTCATTACTCGCGAATGGTACTCCGATTTCCCGCGAACTCCAGATCAGGCGATTTTTTCTAGCATGCAGTAGTAAAGGCCATCGCCGCCACTGACCGAGGGCAAGGTCTGTCTCCCGACTTTTTTCTCAATACCAAACGATGCAGAAAGAGGGGTTATTTTGGCGTCGGCAGTGACCGCCAAAAAGTTGCTAACGATGTCTTCGTTTTCCGCCGGAAGCAGTGAGCAGGTGATGTATAACAGCCTCCCCCTGGGGCGCACCTGTCTCCAGGCGGATTCGAGGAGGCCCTGCTGCAATTCGGCAAACTGATTGATATCGGACTTTAAGCGAATGACTTTTACGTCTGGGTTTCGCCTCATCACACCGGTTGCAGAACATGGAACGTCTAGCAGTACCAAATCAAACGCGTTTTCTTCTGCTATTTCACCGAGCTCTCGTCCGTCACCGACCAACGTCTTTATGGTTAACCCCAGCCGTTCGGTATTTTCTTCGACGCGTGCGAGTCGCGAAGCTGAGACATCCATTGCAGTCACTTCTGCGCCGAGTTCTGCAAGGTGGCAGGCTTTACTTCCGGGCGCGGAACATACATCAAGAACACGAATTCCGAGATGCGCGCCCGCCCCTTCTGATGCGCCCGCTATTAACGCGCCTGCTAGCTGTGCTGATTCGTCCTGAACGCTAACAACGCCCTGGGAGAAACCGGGAATCTGCGA
>JAYOAN010000104.1:2593-5517 GCA_038104285.1 Halieaceae bacterium | reverse complement strand
AGATTCGCGAAGAGGCCTTCGTCGATATCAAATAAAGTATGTACGTGTCATGAGCCAACCCCGCATCGTCATTACCGCGGGTGAACCTGCTGGAATTGGGCCTGACGTCGTACTGCGCGCACTCCAGTCTGAGCTTGCTGCAAAAATTGCGGTTATCACGGACATCAACGTCTTGCAGGATCGGGCAGACCTGCTTGGCATTAGCTGCTATATCGATCACCTAGAAAAGCCCGAGGACGTACTACCGCACGCGCCTGGCCGTGTTCAGGTGCTTCACACCCCATGCGCGCAAGACGTCGTTCCTGGCACCTTGAACGCGACGAATGCGCCTCACGTTATCTCGACCTTGACGATGGCAGCAGAGCTGACACTAGACGGTTTGTACGACGCCGTGGTTACCGCGCCGGTGCAAAAATCTATTATCAACGACAGTGGAATCCCGTTTTCAGGTCACACCGAATTTTTTGCTGATTTCTTCGATTGTGACGATGTCGTCATGCTGTTGGCCAATCAGCAGTTCAAAGTAGCGCTTGCGACAACTCATTTGCCGCTTCGCGATGTTGCGGATGCGATAAGCCGTGATTCGCTGTGCACGCAACTCACAATCATCAGTCGAAGTCTTTCCAGGCTTTATGGCATCCCGAAACCCAAAATCGCTATGCTCGGACTAAATCCACACGCTGGCGAAGGTGGGTATCTGGGCAGAGAAGAAATAGACGAGTTGATACCCGCATGCGAGTCAGCGCGAGACGAGGGCATAGACGTGAGCTTGCCACTGCCTGCTGACACCGCGTTTGTTTCCAAGGAAGTACAAGCAGCGGATGTGATCTTAGCCATGTATCACGACCAAGGTCTGCCCGTCTTGAAAACCGCGGGTTTTGGGGACTCTGTCAACATCACCCTGGGGCTGCCAATTATTAGAACGTCGGTTGATCATGGGACAGCGCTCACACTTGCTGGCTCAGGAGAGGCCTCTGAAGGCAGCCTGCTTGCCGCGATCAACGAAGCGATAATTTGTAGTCAGCATCGCACCTAAGCAAGAACATCCAAAATCCGGTCCAGTGTGGATCGATTCTCCGCAATCATCCGCTCAGCGATGCGCTTCAGATTTTGTATATTTACCTCACTACCGTCATCCATATCGTCGTTTGCCTCGTCCAAAGTGACTTGCAACCGAAAATAGTGATCCCCGAGAAACATCCGCATTTGATGGTTAGCGACCTTCGTCGCACCGTCAAACATACAATCGATAAGCGGACTGACCCAACCCGCCTGCCCCCAGTCCTTAGCCGACTCGTACGGGATTCGACGAATCAATTCCCCCGTACCCAGAGAGACGACCGCCACGGGCTCACCCGGGAACAACTTCAGCCCCTCGGCATACGAAGAGACCACTGGGGAATTCACAAAAACCCCGCCGTCTATCAGCGCACGCTGGTTTCCCTGAACGTCGATTAAGGCGGGTTCGAAGTAGGTCGGTGCGGCACTCGTTGCGCGCGCAGCATCACGGCATAGAACGGTTTCATGGTCGGGATGCCAACTTTTCAAAAAAAGTGTGCGTCGCTCCTCAATGTCATAACTCGTCACCATGGTCGAGCCTAAGGTCTCGCCCAATTGGGTGTCTGCGTAATATTTGCGAAGTGCGGCCTCTAAAGGTCTCGCTGAGTAGCGCTCGTCGAGCACACCACCCGCTGACCTAATATTGCGCCATACCGTTTTTTGGAAAATTTTACTGCCGCTATTTTCAAAAAAATCAACCAAGTCATGCGCCGAATATTTAGGCCTACCACTCTCGTCCGCCTGGGCGAGGCCCAAGGCAATAATGCCGCCGGATGATGTACCCACCGATAAATCGAATAAGTCGGATGTTGGTTTATTAGATTGCCTCTCAAGGTAATCGAGCACCAGAGCTGGAATGATTCCTCGAATACCACCGCCGTCAATTGAGAGTATTGTCCGCATATTCAAGCCTGACTTTTATATTTATTAATATCGAATTTCAGTAAAAGTTTATTTTAATTTAATAGATGATTACACTGAGACAAAAACGACAAACAAGGTTTCACTATTATGACTGAAGCGCAAGCTCTCCAAACTATTGCAAAGTCGAAGGCCGCCGCAAATCGTGCAGTCAAAGGGCTCGACATCGAGCAAGTCGAACGCGCACTACAAAATCTTTCTGCGGCTGCAAAAACATTAAAAGAACGCGAATCACAGCGAGCACAACGCAAAAAAGAAGTCGCGGTTAAAAAGCTAAAGTCGATGATGGATGAGCTTGGAATATCAGCCGAAGATATAGTTGCCTCCAAGAAATCGGCATCGACTGCGAAGAAAACCACTGGCCCCAAGAAAGGCAATAAAGTCGAACCCAAATATCAAATCACCGTTGACGGGGAGACCTTCAAGTGGACCGGCCGAGGAAGAACCCCCGTTGTATTTAGAAATCATATTGATCAGGGCGGGTCACTGGATGATTGTCTTATTTAAGGGTTAGCAAAATAAAGATAATCGAACTTAATATTCCTGAAACCACCAGGGCGTGAGCGGTTGAGTAATAAAAGCAAAAGAAAAGGAAATTCCAGGCCGGCCACACACGCACCACGAAAACGCTTTGGTCAGAACTTTTTGACCGACCAAGGGGTTATTACTGCCATAGCGCGAGCCATTGCTCCGCGTGAAGATGACAATGTTGTAGAGATTGGTCCCGGGCAAGGAGCGCTGACGGACGCGCTGTTTGATAGCGGTTGCGCGATTAATGCCATCGAAATCGATAGAGATCTTCAGTCACAACTCCGGGTTATGTTTTTTAACCGCGATTTAACGCTGCACAACGCGGACGCGCTGAAGTTTGATTTTTCTCAACTATCAAAGGCCGCACATGATTTACGTGTCGTAGGTAATTTGCCCTACAACATATCTACACC
>JAYOAN010000104.1:0-2493 GCA_038104285.1 Halieaceae bacterium | reverse complement strand
CTGCAGCGAGTGCACTAATGACGACCTATGTGGTAGGTGACATCCAAGGGTGCTTCAAACCCTTCCAATGCCTCTTGGAAAGAGTTGATTTCGACCCTGCAAAAGATGTTGTCTGGAGCGTGGGCGATCTTATTAATCGTGGGCCCAAAAACCTTAAAACCTTGCGTTGGTTTTATGAGCATCGAGACAGCGTGGTGGTCGTACTCGGGAATCACGATCTTCATCTTATGGCAGTAGCCGCTGGCGCGAGAAAAATGTCCAAGTCCGACAACTTCGGCGATATTTTAGATGCGCCTGACAGAGACGTGCTCTTATCTTGGCTTCGCCAACAACCGCTCGCTCATCATGAACACGGCGTCACCTTAGTTCACGCTGGCATCCCTCCTATGTGGACCGTCGAACAAACACTTGACTATGCCAAGGAGGTTGAGTCCGTATTGAGGGGCGCTGACAGCTACGCTTTTTTTAACGCTATGTATGGCAATGACCCTATCGCTTGGAGCGAAGATCTGAGTGGCATGACGCGCCTACGCGTGATCACAAACTACCTGACACGAATGCGCTACTGCACGAAGAAGGGAAAATTAGACCTCGTCAACAAAGGTCCGAAACCAAAAACCGATGCCCTGAAGGGGAAAAAGGTAGCGCCTTGGTTCAAGCACGAGCGTCGGCTCACCGCTGAAGACACCATTATCTTCGGTCACTGGGCCTCGCTTGAGGGGATAACGAAATCACCCAACGCCATCGCTCTGGATACAGGCTGTGTATGGGGCAACAAGATGACCCTTCTCGATCTAGAGACCCGTACCTTTCACGAGTGTAAGTGCAAATGAGCCCGGGAGCTTCGAAACCATCAGCCTTGAAAGAGGGAATCACCGTATCGCGAGTCGGTGGTGCCGTCCGCGATGAGTTACTTGGTTACCCATTTGATGAAGTTGATTGGGTGGTCGTTGGCGCCAACCCAAACGATCTTTTAGACGCCGGCTTTAAAAAAGTCGGGAGCGATTTCCCCGTCTTTTTGCATCCCGATACCAATGAGGAATATGCATTAGCGCGAACCGAGCGGAAATCAGGTAAGGGATATAATGGCTTCACCGTATATGCGGACCCGAGTGTCACTCTCGAGGAGGACCTACAGCGCAGAGATTTGACGATCAATGCGATGGCCCGCTCAGAGGAAGGAGAACTGATCGATCCGTATGGCGGTCAGCAAGACTTGGAAGCAAAACAATTGCGCCATGTTTCGGCGAGCTTTACTGAGGATCCCCTGAGGGTACTTCGGGTATGTCGTTTTGCTGCGCGCTACCACCATCTAGGTTTCGAGGTCGCTAGCGAAACCATGGATCTAATGCGTGACATGACTCAAACAGGCGAGCTTGCTGAGTTAGCACCGGACCGTGTTTGGCGTGAGACAGAGCGCGCGCTCTGTGAGCGAAATCCAGAGGTCTTCTTCCGCCTCTTGCACACACTTGGGGCGGATGAGGCGATGTATCCATTAAAACTCGCCGAGGCTGCACTATCTCGGTTAGCGGATGCGTGTGAACAATTTGACGATAGCTCGCGACGCTGGGCTGCGCTTACGGGCGGAGACTTTCTACCCGCTCTTTCCTTCCGTGCGGCCATCCCGAAAAGACACCTAACACTATCTAATCTCGTCCTAACTACCCTCAGAAGCGGTCCTCCCGCTTCCTCGAAGGAAGCCCTCTCACTGCTAGAGCAATTGGACTCCTTTCGGCAAGGTTCACTCTGCGAGGACGTGCTAGCAGTGTTGGGTTGTATCGATGGGCGATTTACGGCTGATGACCTATCGCGAATACGGGCCACTAAAACCATCGCTGAAACAATAAGCGGCGGAGAGTTCGCAGCGCAGGGCCTCAAAGGCACTGCAATCAAAGAAGCCGTTCGACAAAAACGAATCGCAGCAACAGCCGACCTCTTTTAGCAAAATCCCTCCGCTTTTAGTTGAGCACCTCTGCTGCTAGCTAACCCCCGCTGCGCGATCCTTCGTTTTACCCGACGGTTAGTGTTTCAACTTCTTGCGCTACCATCTACTGACCCGAGCACACGTTACTTCAGGTCCTGCTCGTAGAGCTCGAGGACGGATGAGAAGCTGTAAGAACGGGCAGAGAGATCGAGAGGCTCTAAAATTGAACGCTAACTAAAAGCTAGTCGCTTGCGGTTCGGTTAAAGAATATCGGTACGATCGACCGTCAGTGACACCCCCACCGAGGAGGCCGCCTCCACCGCACCCGGCTTATCAATATCAACTCGCAACTGAGATACAGGCCAGTTCTTGAAAACTTCGGTAGCAATTGCAGCCGATAATGCTTCGAGTAGCTGAAAATTTGTGCCTTCGACGAACGATATAATGTGCGCCGAGATCGCCGCATAATCCAGCGCATCGGGTAAATCGTCGCTTTTTGCCGCTGCGGAAAAATCCGTTGTCATAGCAAGATCAATGACGAGTCGCTGCTTAATCGTGCGCTCCCAGTC
>JAYOAN010000103.1:0-5613 GCA_038104285.1 Halieaceae bacterium | reverse complement strand
GCTAGGCGAGAAGCTGGATCAGGATCTCTTCGTAAATGGCGGCTAATTTGGGAATGTCTGAGATCAGCACATGTTCGTTGCGTTGGTGGATCGATTCGTTGATCACGCCAAGCTCGATAATCTGCCCCCCCATTTTTGCAATAAACCGTCCGTCGGAGGTTCCACCGCCGGTACTCAGGGAGGTCTCGATACCGGTCACATCGACGATGCTTTTTCTGGCGGCTTCAACAAGTTTCCCGGGCTCGGTGAGGAACGGATTGCCGCTCAATTGCCAATCAATTTCGTAATCAACACCACTCTCATCGAGGACCGTTTGGCATTTTTCTTTAATGCCGTCGGCAGTTATTTCCGTCGAGAAACGCAAATTGAAAATGGCGGTCAACTCGCCTGGAATCACATTGGTCGCACCGGTTCCCGACTGAATGTTAGAAAACTGGAGTTGCGTTGGATCAAAGAAATCGTTGCCTTGGTCCCACTCAAGTGCACTCAGGCGTTGGAGCACTTCGAAGGCTTTGTGCATGGGATTATCCGCTAGGTGCGGATAGGCAACATGGCCCTGTTTTCCCTTAATCGTCAGTGTTGCGTTGATGGAGCCACGACGTCCATTTTTGATGGTATCACCGAGCCTCGCTGTGCTTGAAGGCTCACCAACAACACACCAATCGATAGATTCGCCTCGAGCCATCAGCGTATCCACCACATGGCGTGTGCCATAAACCGCCGGTCCTTCCTCATCAGCGGTAATCAAGAACCCGATTCGCCCTTTGTGATTTGGGTGCTTGGCGATAAACGACTCTGTCGCGACGATCATTGCGGCAAGGCTCGATTTCATATCTGCGGCGCCACGACCAAACAAGAAGCCGTCGCGCTCTGTCGGGGTGAAGGGATCGCTATCCCAATACTCTAGGGGGCCGGGTGGCACAACATCGGTATGTCCTGCGAAGACGAGCAGTGGGCCTTCATTGCCCCGCGTTGCCCAGAGATTCAACACTTCCTCAGCGGGTAAAGACTCGCAGGTAAAGCCGATGTTGCTGAGTCGCTCCGCCATAAGCGGCTGACAGCCATCATCAGCAGGTGTTACCGACTGCTTTTCGATCAGCTCCTGGGTTAGGGCTATGGCATCAGTGTGCGCGTTAGTTGTTTGCATGGAGGCTTTCGTTGAGTTCAATCGCTGTTTTATTGGTGAGACATTCTACAGATCCCGATTGAGAATTCCGACGGAATAGTAGGTCCGAGCGACCCGCCAAATGCCTCGCGGCGACACTTTCGATTGTATTTCTCTGATCGTCGAGTACCGCTACTTTCGTCCCAGCGGTGACGAAGAGTCCGGCCTCAACCGTGCAGCGATCACCCAAAGGAATCCCGAGCCCGGCGTTCGCGCCGATTAGGCATTCTTCACCCACTGAAATAATGATATTGCCGCCACCGGATAGCGTGCCCATCGTGGAACAGCCACCACCAAGATCGGAGCCTTTGCCTACCATAACGCCTGCGGATATTCGGCCTTCAACCATGCCCGGTCCTTCAGTGCCGGCATTAAAATTGATGAACCCTTCATGCATAACCGTGGTACCTGCACCGAGGTGGGCACCAAGGCGCACTCTCGCGCTGTGGGCGATGCGCACACCCGCGGGCACAACGTAATTTGTCATTTTTGGGAATTTATCAACACTTGCGACTTCCAGTACTCGCCCTTGGAGCCGAGCCGTTAGCTGGCGATCCGCAAGCTCGTTCAAATCAACAGGCCCCTCGTCAGTCCACGCGACATTGGGCAGCAAAGGGAAGATACCAGACAGGTCTGTGCCGTGCGGTTTTACCAGGCGATGGGAGAGCATATGCAACTTTAAGTAAGCATCCTCGACCGTCTCGGGAGCTTGGTTCTCTGTGAGCGTCGAGGCAACCACTCTTCGGCCACTGTCGCGGAGTCGGTCTGCGAGCGCGGCTGTGGGCTCGTCGTCAGCCGCGCGGCAATCCTTCGCAAGTGACGAGAGCGCCGCGTTATCAAGCGTGCCGGATACCGCTCGAAGTACATCGGCTAGGGGGCCAGATATCCTCGCTTTGGGCGCCGGAAAGAAAACATCGAGGATATCGCCGTTAGCATTTTCAGATGCTACGCCGAGGCCGAAGCCGTGGAGAGTGCCAGACATCGAGTACGTACTCCTAAAGTGTCAAGTTAGTGAATTGGGTTGTGTGCAAGCGCGCTAGTAATAGGTCGCGAAAAACGTATTTAAAAAATGCTAAGAAAAGTAAGCGGCGTAGGCATCTTCTTTAAACCCAACATCTAGGACGTCGTTGTGTTCTAACACGGGACGTTTAATGAGCGTTGGATTTGCAAGCAATACGCTCACAGTATCACCGGTCTGCGCCTCGACACGCGCTTCATCCGACATGTTCTTCCATGTGGTGCTGCGTTTATTGACCATCTTCTCTGGTCCAAGTACCGAAACCCAGTGCGCAATTTGAGCGTTGGGTGGCGTACTCTCACGCACATCGACGAAGGTATAGGCAATATCCTGATTCTCGAGCCACTTTCGCGCTTTCTTTACGCTGTCGCAATTTGGAATGCCGTAGAGGGTAGTCATGTCTTATTGTCTCTCGAGTTGATCAGTTAAGGTTTGTTTACGCGCTTGGGATGCTTTCGCGCTGGATAACAAGCGGAACAAATTTCGCAAACACGACCGTCACAGCCTCTGGCGGTGCAAAATTCCCTGCCGTAGAAAATGATTTGTAGGTGCAGGTCATTCCATCGGCTCTTTTTAAACACGCGTTTCAAGTCGCGCTCCGTTTCGTTGACATTGCGGCCTCGGGTTAGACCCCACCGCTGCGCCAAACGGTGTATGTGCGTATCGACAGGAAAGCTTGGGACGCCGAAGGACTGCGCCATCACGACGCTTGCTGTTTTATGCCCTACGCCCGGAAGTCTTTCGAGGCTCTCAAAATCTTGGGGGACTTCGCCGCCATGCTCCTCGATCAAAATTTCACTGAGTCTTCTAATCGCTTTGGACTTTTGGGGGGATAAGCCGCAGGGTTTGATGATGGCACGAATGGTTTCCACGCTCTCCTTCGCCATATCAAAAGGATTATCTGCTAGCTCAAACAGCGACGGCGTCACTTGGTTGACTCGCTCGTCGGTACATTGGGCACTTAGTAATACTGCGACCAGCAGGGTGTAAGGGTCGGTATGATCGAGCGGAACCGGCGGATTGGGATAAAGTTCTTGCAAGCGTCGGTCGATAAACGCCACGCGATCCTCTTTGAGCATATTGCCTGACATGCGCTTAACGCCTCACCCTTGCTTTAACCAATGGCAAATTCTATCTGCAGCCTCGAGCGTCTCGGTCATGGTCGCAACGAGAGCCATACGGATGTGATCAGCACCGGGATTGACGCCGTTTATGGATCGGCCCAAGAAGCTTCCGGGCAAAACAGCCACGTTGGTGTGACTGAGCAACTCTCTCGCGAATATCGTATCGGGCGTGGGTGTCCTCGGCCATAAATAGAAACCTGCCTCGGGAATAGATACAGGTAATACTGGCGCAAGGCGCTCGGTAACCGCATCGAACTTTGCTCGGTAGAGTGCACGGTTCTCCACGACATGGGCCTCGTCAGACCACGCCGCAATACTTGCAAACTGATGGTGTAGCGGCATCGCACATCCGTGGTAGGTACGGTAGCGTTTGAACTGTGCAATGAGGTTGGCGTCGCCCGCAACGAATCCAGAGCGCAGGCCTGGCAGATTCGATCGCTTCGACAGACTGTGAAATACCAGGCAATTCTTGAAGCCCGTGTTGCCATAGCTCTGCGCTGCCTGAAGCAGTCCCATCGGCGGCTTTTCTTCGTCGTAGTAAAGCTCGCTGTAGCATTCGTCGCTGATCAAAATCACGTCGTGCTCTAGCGCTTTTTCGATCAGACCATGCAGATCAGTTTCAGGAATTACTGCCCCGGATGGATTGCCAGGCGTGCACAGGAAAAGCATCTCGCACCTTTGCCAGTCATCGTCAGTAAGCAGTTGGTAGTTGGCGAGATGCCCCGTGCTTTCCGTTGCTGGAATGAAAAGCGGTTCTACGTTGGCCAGTAAGGCTGCGCCCTCGTAAATTTGGTAAAACGGATTAGGTATAGCGACTCCGCCTGCTTTTCCCGGTGTTGCAAGCGCTTGTGCGATGGCAAATAACCCTTCCCGAGTACCATTTACCGGGAGTACTTCGCTCACAGGGTCAACAGCGCGCGTTTTAAACCGTACCGAAATCCAGCTTGCGATTTGCTGTCTCAACTCCGCCGTGCCAACGATGGTTGGGTACTTCGCCATTTCCTCGATTGACGCGACAAGCGCCTCTAATACGTGTGCGGGTGGTTGGTGCTTTGGCTCACCGATGGTGAGAGGGATACGACTCAGCGAGGGAATGTCCACGCCCGCTGTTAACTCCGCTAGCTTCTCGAAAGGGTAGGGGTGAAGCGTATTCATACCGGGGTTCATGCCGCTAGTCCTTGATCTAGAGCTGTACAAACTTGCTCGCGTAGTCGCTCGCATATCGTGTCGTCGGCAAGTCGGTCACCCTGCTCGGTTGTGAGGAAAAATACATCCTCCACCCGCTCTCCCAAGGTCTGAATCTTAGCGCCTTGGATGCTGATGTGATTATCCGCCATGATTTGCCCAACCCGCGCAAGCAGTCCCGGTCTGTCAGGTGAGCTCAGCTCCATAATAGTGAGGTTGCGGTTCTGGTCTTCGATGAAGGTTACCTCGGTGGGCGACAGGAAGGATCGCAGTGTCCGGTTCATGCGCTGGTTACCTTGGCTAACAGAAGAAGCGGTGAGCGCCTCGACGATGGAGCGCTCGATCAAGTTCAAGGTCTCCGGCGCGCTGTCTATTGGCGAGCCGTCAGCTTTTAAGACAAAGAAGGTATCGAGCGTGGCGCCGTCTGTGCCGCTGTAAATTCGCGCGTCATTAATGCTGAGATCCAGAAGTTCTAAGGCTGAGCATACTTTTGAAAATACGTTATCGATTTCATGGGTATGCACAAAAATTTGTGTTGCATTAGCAATCAGTGATTCTGACGATTGCTTGATCAGTACAAGAGGCTCGCTACTGCCGTCAAAATCGGCAATTGCCTCTGTGTGCCAGGCAACATCCTCTGGGCGCTCGCGAAGGAAGTAATCGTCACCTCGATTCGCCCAAATATCGGATAACTCATCGTCCAGAAAACCTCTGAATTCGAGGAGGTGTGCTGCCGCTTTTTTCGTGGCAGTTATCACGTCTTCACGCGCTATGGGGTTGGCGAGACCGCGCCGCAGCGCTCGCCGAGTTTCCGTGTAAAGATGCCTTAATAACGAGCTGCGCCACGCATTCCAGAGTTCTGGGTTTGTTCCGTTGATATCGGCAACGGTCAAGGTAAAAAGGTAATCGAGTCGCTCTTCGGTGGACACGTGTTCCGCGAAGCGCTGGATCTCCTCAGGGTCCGATATATCGCGCTTTTGTGAGAAGGAACTCATGAACAGGTGGTTGCGAACTAGCCAAACAATGAGCTCAGTGTCGGGCTCATCGAAGAAATGTTGCTCGCAGAATGCACGGGCATCAACCGCGCCGAGCTCCGAGTGGTCGCCACCTCGCCCTTTACC
>JAYOAN010000102.1:0-5718 GCA_038104285.1 Halieaceae bacterium | reverse complement strand
CGTGCTATCCAATGCTCGCTTCTCGCTTCTCGCTTCTCGCTTCTCGCTTCTCGCTGCTCGCTTGTCGATGTCTGGACTAAAGCCTGTTCGTGGAGGGACCTTTTGCTTAGCGTGGCTCCTCGATTTGTTGCGGTGCCGTATCAGTATTGTGTTCTTAAATAGTCTGATAAAACGGCTAGACCTTCGGTTAAGGTCTGCTCATCATTTGCAAACCCAATACGTGCATAGCCCGCCATGTCGAAGGCATCGCCCGGTGTCAACATGACCCCTGTTTTTTGGACCAAATCGACGCAGAACTCTCGATCGGTTACGGGAATATCAAGTTTCAACATGGCGGTGGTGCCGGCGCGGGGTTTGACCCAGCTAACTCTGGGTTCTCCCGCAATCCACGCTTCTAGAATCGCGAGATTACCACGCGTGATTGCGTGACTCCGCGCGAGCACTTTATCTGCATGCTCGAGTGCTAATGCGGCAAAGTGATCGTTAATCATACCCACAGAAATCGTGTCGTAATCTCGGTGGATCAGAATTTGCTCTGTGACCTCTCTGGGGGCCACGACCCATCCGACACGCAGACCGGCAAGCGAGAAGACCTTGGACATCCCGGCTGTGCTGATGCCTTTGTCGTACAGGTCGGCAATAGACGGCGACATACCATCACCGGCCTGTGCAGTGCCGCGATAGACCTCGTCACAAAGCAAGTACGCGCCAACGGCGTTTGCGATAGAGACAATCTCCTCAAGCATCGGTCGTTCGATTAACGCGCCTGTTGGATTGTTGGGGTTGGTGAAGGCGATGAGTTTGGTGTTGGGCTGTACAGCTGCCTTCAATGCTTCAAGGTTAGGCAGAAAGCCGTCCTCCGCGCGCAGCGCAAGCGTCGTTACCTCAGCTTTTATGCTCTTTGGGATGGAATAGTGCTGCTGGTACGTCGGCACAATCGAAACCACGTAGTCACCGGCTTCGACAATGGCTTTGTGCACAAGCATATTCGCCGCGATGGTGCCGTGCGTGACGGTAATGGCTTCGGTACTTTGTTTGTCGTACAGGCCGGCAATGGCTTTTCGTAATCTTGGCGAGCCCTCGATGTCTCCATATGTGAGTTTCATCGAGAGAAGGTCGGAGAGATCGTCGGCACTGCCTCCCGCAAGTGCCAGGAGCTCCTCGACGGTAATACTGGCAACGCAAGTTTCTGCCAAATTATAGGTGCAGCGGGTTTCCCACTCGTTCATCCATATTTCGACTTTAAAGGGCTCTATCTGCACCGGCGGCCTCGCTGATTTTTTATACGTCGCACTGCCCACGAGGGGCGCTCTCGATAATTTATCGAATACAGCCGTGAAAGAACACGTAAAAGCAGAAGCGTAGGGCAGGCAGTGTTTTGGAAGGCGGCGATGAAGAGTGGGCTAGTGAGAGATAAATTTTGAGCAACAACGTTGGAGCGACGCATAAGAAGCGATCCACACCGAGCGCCCCATTACACGAAGGTGAAGGCCCACCCTACCGGGAATTGAGGTGACTCGTTGTGCCGGTTTATGGGGATTCATTGTCTCGCCCAAACCTACTTCCATATACTCCCTTTGGCTTTGAACAAAAAACGGATTACGGGGTGACATATTGCAGATGGGATCGGCTGTAAGCCTACCAATTGCGCAAATTACTGGTTCGCATCAGCTAACTTTTGAGTGCGCAGAAGATCAGGACCTCGCATGGAAGCTGGGGATTTTTTATCTCAAAGTTCCTGTGTCGCTCGATTTGGCAGGTGCACGCCAATTTGGCCGTGAAATTCTGGATCCGCGAAGCCCGTTCCGAGACATCCCTCAATACGGCGAGCTGGAGGGTTTTATCTCGCTCGAGAATAATCAACAGACCAAGCTCGCTTTACGCCGCCATCGCTGGGATGAGCACTACCCAGCAGAGATCGCCAACTTTGGTCGTGAGCTGGATCAAGTCGGAATGGCCATTATTAGAAAGGTCTTTCGCCAGTCAGGTATTCCGGAACCACTTTGGGGGGAAGCCTCAGGTGGATACGCGACAGGCGAGGGCACTGCGTTTCTAAACTTCGTGCACTACGATACGCAACAGCCTGATTTGGGCCTGCGGCCCCACACGGACTATGGGTTTGTAACCATTCTCGATGCAACCGCCCCAGGGCTCCAGATTGAGCTCGACGGTCAGTTTGTGGACGTGCCGGTTATTCCAGATCATCTGGTGATCAATTTTGGCGAGGCCTTAAACTTCATTACCCAACACTCTGATCGATCGGTCTCGGCTATCGCTCACCGGGTCACTAGTCAGGCAGCATCTGATCCGATACGCCACGGCATTGTTTATTTTGCGAACCCTGACCTTGAGGGTGCCCTAAAGCAATTCAATGTAGAGGGTAGCCAGGTTGGCTCTTCATCAGTGACCGATCTTTTCGCTCGGCTCGAGAATGATCTCACAACCTCAGAGTAAACCCGTTGGAATGAAGGTCTACCGGCGAGTGCTAGCGGTCACTAAATGTCTGAATTGTCGACTACCGCGTCACTCACAATTTTTCTGATTGTATAATCGGGATGGCCGATGTTGTTCCCAGACTAAATCCCCATACTCACGCAATGTTCATCCGACGTCTCTTTTCGCTGATCAGTACCCTATTGCTGGCGGTTGCCGCGTCCCTCGCTGTGGCTGAAACTGCCAAAGAGGGAGCGATTCGCCAGATTTATTACCCAGAAGATTTTTCGCAGTTTGTTCCCAGATCCGCGCTCGATTTAGTCAAGCAGGTGCCGGGTTTCAGTGTTAACGAGGGTGGTGGCGATCGTGGTTTTGGTCAGGCTGACACCAATGTGCTTATCAATGGCCGTCGCGTATCGGGTAAATCTAATGGCCCCACAGAGGCACTTGAGCGACTCTCGGTTGACAGCGTGATTCGACTCGAAGTGGTCGATGGTGCGAGCCTGGATATTGGCGGTATGTCGGGCCAGGTAGTCAACGTGATTACTTCGTCCGAAAAGGAAGTAACTGGCCTGTTTAGATACACACCCCGATTTCGTCCGACGGGTGCCAATTCAGAAGAGCGTCTTCGAGAATTTACCGTCGCTTTGACGGGTGGTAGCGATGATTCTGAGTGGACTCTGAGACTAGCCAACGAACAACGGCGTTTTAGCGAGGCGGGCGCCGAACTGGTTCGAAATTCAGCAGATGAGATTACCGATACGCGCTATGAAAAAGCACTTAACGAGTTTGATCGGCCATCAATCTCGGGCTCATACTCCCATGTTGCGGAGAACGGCAGCGTGTTCAATCTCGTGGCTGAGCTCAATGGTAACTACTCGGACAGGGGCGAGAGGTCAGAGCGACTTGCGGGCGATCCTGCAGAGAACACGCGAGTCTTTCGCTCATCTGAGGATGAACACAACTACGAGATTGGGGCTGATTACGAATTCACCCTGGGTACCGGTCGCTTAAAGCTCATGGGGCTTCATCGCTTTGAGTCGAGCCCGACAAAAGACCGCACGACCACAACCTTTGTAAATGGTTTGGTAGAAGGGTCCTCGTTTACGCGCCAAGCTGATGAGGCGGAGTCTATTATCAGGACCGAGTTCTCCTTCCCAGCATTGAGCAGTCAATGGCGGTGGTCAGTAGAGGCCACGGAGAATTACCTCGATCTTGACTCCCGACTGGATAGGCTAGACGCGGCCGGTGTGCTCATTCCAGTCGACCTTCCCGACGCAGAGGCTCGCGTGGAAGAGACGCGCTTTGAGTCAACGCTCAACGTTAGCAAGCAGCTATCCGATAAAATGACGCTTCAGGCTACGGTGGGTGCCGAGTACTCGGAGATCAGTCAAACCGGCAGTTCAAATGTCACTCGTGATTTCGTTCGCCCGAAGGGCTTTTTGTCGCTTAATTACAAACCGACCGATGACCTTTTCCTCTCTGCAAAGTTAGAGCGAGCGGTAGGGCAATTGAGGTTCTTTGATTTCATCGCCACGGTGGACGTGAATCAGGAGCGGGAAGACGTTACCAACGTGAACTTGGTGCCCCCACAGTCTTGGGAGTTTACGCTCGAAGCTCAGCAGTCGTTAGGTAAGTCGGGCAATCTGACGCTGAGTCTGTTTTACGAAGACATTGAGGACATTGTTGACCGAATCCCTATTGAAGGGGGTGGTCAGGCACCCGGGAACATCGACAGTGCCTCGGCCTATGGTGGTTTTTTCGACGCCACCTTCCTCAGTGATGAGTTCTTCTGGAAAGGTGGGCGTGCAGACCTCTCGGTCGGTTACGTGAACACGGAAGTCGAAGACCCTGTTTTGGGTAATACGCGAAAGATCAGTGGCGACTTTTACAAGTCCTATAGCCTGAGCCTCCGACAGGACTTCAACGAGACGCCATGGGCGATTGGTGCGGTTGTCGACTACAACGAGCAAGCGCCAAGTGTCCGAATCGATGAGGTCAGCTTCAACAATAAAAGCCGTGGCACGCTTTACTTCTATGTCGAGCACAAGGACGTGATGGGACTGACGGTTAAGGCATTCGCCTGGAATTTATTAGGTGCCGAAAATCGCTTCCGGCGAACGGTCTACAGCGACCGACTAAATGATGAGGTTCTATTTTCGGAGCGCCGTAGCCGCCGATTCGGTTTCTCCTACACGCTGGTCGTAGAGGGTGCCTTCTAGCAGAGGACGCTTAACTGAATGCACTCTGTATACCGCTGCACAGTGGAAATGAGAGAACCCAAAGGTTTCTTGGCACCAGCGGGTTCCCTCAATGAAGGTGAGTTTCTGGCGAGCAGAGGTTCCCTTTGACTTGGTGGCCTACAGCTCCCAGGGACGCTTTATCACCCGCTTCGTTACTAAGTAGTAGGCCGCTATTGTCATTGGATAGCTCCAAAGCGCAGCCATAATGGCAATACCACCATTACCCAGCCAAATGGCCGGGTAGATGAAAAGGTAGGAAAGCGCTTCAAGCCACTCACCTGAGAACAGATGCATCAGAATCGATGCTATGACTCCGATGTGGACCACTGCGAAAGCAATAAATGTGAGATAAAACCCTGTCTTGACAAGCGGGTGGCCGGGTTGATTGCTCACTTATTGCTCCCGGTCGACCTGTCCATGATTAACCCTCCGCGGGTGGATCTGGGTCCAGCTTGTCTTGAGTTCGCAACTCGAAATCACTGGCGTCGTGTCGCTCGAGCAATTGCGAGGATTTGGCACCGTAAGGTCGGTTAACCATACGACCCCGTTTTACGGCAGGACGCTGAGATATCTCATCCGTGTACCGCTTCAGATTGGTGTAGGTGTGTGCTTCCAGGAACTCTGCGGCGTTATACGCTTTTCCTTCAATCACTGAGCCGTACCATGGGTAGATCGCCATATCGGCTATCGTGTACTCATCACCGCAGATGTATCGATTTTCTGCGAGTCGCTGATCAAGCAAGTCGAGCTGACGCTTCACTTCCATCGCGTAGCGATCAATGGCGTATTCGATCTTTACCGGCGCGTAGGCGTAGAAGTGGCCAAATCCACCACCCAGCATGGGTGTTGCGCCCATCTGCCAGAACAGCCAGTTCAAACACTCGGTTCTGCCTGCCCGGTCCTCGGGTATGAATTCGCCAAATTTTTCCGCGAGATATAGAAGAATTGAGCCCGACTCAAAGACCCTTTGCGGTGTTTCCTCGCTGTGATCCATCAATGCGGGGATCTTTGAGTTGGGGTTGGCCGCAACGAAGCCACTACC
>JAYOAN010000101.1:0-5773 GCA_038104285.1 Halieaceae bacterium | reverse complement strand
CTTTCAGGGAAGGGCGCCTTCAATCGCGCCTTCAGAGTTAGCGCGGCCTTTATCGTTTTATCTGCCATTATCGAGCTACCGTGGACCATCTACACCAGCTGGTATCGGCAGACCCAATATGACATGACTGACCAGCCGCTGGGTGACTTCCTTGGGCAATCAGGTTTGAGCCTCGCGCTCAGTGCCGTGCTTATGGGCTTGCTACTCGCGACGTTTTACGTGCTGATCAAAAAAGCGGGCCAGCTGTGGTGGGCATGGTTTGGCGGCATTACCGCAGGCCTTATGGCTACGATGATGTTACTGGGACCCGCTGTCATCCAACCTATGTTTAACGAATACACACCGGTGCCTGAGGGAGAGGTCAAACAAGCGGTAGAAGCGCTGGCCCTTGAGGCCAATATTCCCACCGAGCGCGTTTTTATGTACGACGGCTCACGCCAGTCCAACAACTTCACCGCCAACGTCTCAGGTATTGGCTCCTCTGCACGGATTGCGATTTCCGACGTTGCGTTGAAAGAAGCGAATCTCGACGAAGTTAAAGCGGTGACTGGGCACGAGATTGGCCACTACGTCTCGGGACACATTTGGTGGGTGGTATTTCTATTAAGCGCACAGATCGTCATTGCCTTCCTGCTCGCAGACAGACTGTTCAAACCGGTTGCGCGCGCCTTTGGCGCCGATCAGGACATTCAAAACACCGCGAGCGTGCCGGTTTTAATTTTGCTTGTGGGTGTTCTAATGATGGTCTTTCAACCCTTCAACAACACACTGTCGCGGATGAATGAGGCAGATGCCGATCGCTATTCGCTAGAGACTGTGGGCTTACCCGATGGCCTCGCCTCTGCGCTGGTCAAGACAGCCGAGTATCGCGACCCACGACCCTCAGTACTGCAGGAATTGTTGTTTTACACGCACCCCTCAGTGGAGAGCCGCGTGCGAATGGCGATGGAGTGGAAAGCGGAGCAGCTCGCCAAGGAGCCGCTCCAGTAGCGATACTCTTTTCTTAGACCCCGCAGGGCTTATGAGACCCCGTCGAGATACTCGATGTCAGGACGACCTGCGAGCAGTGGGCCTAACTTAACATTGGCCGCCTTGAAGTACTCGGTTTGGCCGTGTGCTTTGAGTGCGTCCTCGTCAGTGTATGACTCGAGCACCTTGTAAACCTGTGGGTCAGACTTGCTGCGGTTGAGTGTGTAGAACATGCAACCAGGCTCGTTGGCGGTTACCTGTGCAGCGAGCTCTAAAAAAACCGCTTCGAATTCTTCGTTTTTACCTTCTTGAACGGGCAGTGTTGCGACGACACCAATGGCCATATCAGTCTCCTTATTATCAGTATGAAACAGTGAATCTTGAGACTACTGGCTCGCCCACCGAATTCCTACAAAATCTTGAGTCGATTCATGTAGTCACGTGTCGATTTTGGTAGTGCAAGGAGCATTATTAATAAAAGGGGCGTATTTTTTGATAACTAAGCGCTCAAAGCGCGTAACCTATGGCGATTGTGGAATTCGTGTAAAGGCCTTACTCGAGATACCCACCTTACTTCTTAAACGCATTGGTTGTATGCACTGGTTGTGTGCACGAGCCAAGTGCCCTGGCGCTTACGCAGGTACTTACTATCAAAGACAACGCTATTAACGACAATGAGTCGGAGAATGCACCTCCTGAAATTACCATCGGGGAAGTCGCTTGGCTGAAAATCAGCGAGGTAAATCATCTGGGCGCGTTCGCCGACTGGGGACTCAGCAAGGACCTCTTCATCCCCTTTGGCGAGCAACAACATCCACTGAAAGCCGGCGCTTATGCAGTGGTGAAGGTTTATCTGGACAATCAAGGTCGACCTACAGGCTCTACCCGCATTAATCGGTGGATTGAGGACACCTCCTCGGCGCTTACCGTTGGCCAACAAGTGGAGCTGCTTATTGCCGAGCAGACTGAGCTTGGCTTCAAAGCCGTCATTAATCATCAATTCTGGGGTCTCCTCTACAGCAATGAGCTGTATCGAAGGGTGCGACGCGGTCAGAAGATCGTAGGCTTTGTTCAGCGAATCCGTGACGATGGCAAAATTGATTTATCACTCAACCGGCCGGGTTTCAGTGAGTCGAAGATTCAGCCAGTCATCGATGCCATCGAGGCTACATTGAGTGAAAACGAGGGATTCCTCGCACTCAACGACAAAAGCCCACCGCCTGCCATTTACGCCGCCTTTGGCGTGAGTAAAAAAGTGTTTAAGCAGGCGATAGGTGCGCTCTACAAAGCCCGCAAAATCACCATCGAAGCAGACGGTATAAAAACAACACCGCAAGACCCCTGAAAAACTCTGACACCAGAGCGTGCAACGGTTCGAGCCGCTAAGGCACAAACGCCATCTTAGAGCGAGGTCTCCGTATCAGTCGTTAAACCTCATCGCGTTTTAAATCACGCGTTGGTGTGAGATAAAAGAGTCTGTTGAGTGAACTCATTCGAAAGAAGATGAGGGGCAAGATGATGATCGGAGCACTGTGTCTAAACCGGCATTCTCAGTCGCATAATCGAGTGTTAACGGCGACGCTTGGCGTTCTACTAACACTCTTTACAGCGAGCTCGACTGCCGCGCCGTCTTCAACCGATTCATCCACAACCGCTCAACCAAACATTGTCATCTTGTACGCTGACGACATGGGCTGGGGGGATACCGGGGCCTATGGCCATCCCTATATCAAAACCCCATCATTGGACCGACTCGCCAATGAGGGCCAGCGCTGGACCGACTTTTATGTGCCCGCTCCCGTGTGCTCGCCGAGCCGCGCTGCACTGCTCACGGGACGACATCCTGTCCGCTCGGGGCTCTATGGCGTGGGCAGCCCCGTGTTATTTCCAGATGACAAGTACGGTATTCCGGAGAGCGAGTTAACCCTCGCCGAGCTACTTCAAGATGCTGGGTATCGCACCGCCATCATGGGCAAGTGGCACTTGGGGGATGCGCCTGAACACTTCCCCACGCGCCATGGATTTGATTACTGGTTTGGCATCCCCTACTCCAACGACATGAAGTTCGAGGGAAGACCGGGTATTGAAGAACTGTTCATGATGCAGCAGACCGGGAAAACAGAAGCACTTAATGCCATCTTGAATGATTTCCTTATCGCCTTTGAAGACCCGGACTCATCGAACTACAAGGTCCCTCTGTGGCGAAGTCGCTGTGACGAGAGTGGCTGCAAGGACGACCTGTTAGAACAACCCACCTTCCAGCCTAACCTGACGACCCGACTTACCCATGAAGCGACGCGATTCATCGAGACGGCAAACGGAGAGCCCTTCTTCCTCTACCTGCCCTACACCATGCCCCACCTCCCTGTTTTTGCCGATAAGCCTTTCCAGGGTAAGAGCTTGGCAGGCCCGTACGGTGACACCATCGAAGAGATCGATTGGAGCGTGGGCGAAATTATCGGTGCCTTGGAGACGGCGGGCATCGACGACAATACGCTCGTTTTTTTCTCGAGCGATAACGGCCCTTGGCAATTGGCTAGCATTCATTTTTCGGGAAGCACCGGCCCCTTCAAAGGCTCCAAACAGGAAATTTACGAAGGTGGCGTTCGCGTCCCTGGTATCTTTTGGTGGCCCGGTGCAATCGCACCCGAGGTTATCTCGGAGATGGGTAGCGTCCTAGATCTATATCGAACGATCGCAGATATCCTTAAGTTAGATACCCCTCAGACACTCGACAGTCACAACCTTTCTTCGGTGCTCCTCGAAAGTAAGGCAAGCCCACGAGAAGAACTGGCGTTCTACCGAAAGGGTGAGTTGCGAGCCTATCGCAAAGGTGACTTCAAACTGCATCTGTTCAACCAACCACAAGGTGGTGAGCCGTTAGAAACACCCGAGCTCTACAACTTACGACGTGATCTGGGTGAGAAGGACAATATCGCTGACAAACACCCAGAAATTGTGGCGGAAATTCTGAGCGCCATTGCCACCCATAAAGCCAATCTGCCGCGCAAGCCGCCCTTATTTGATCAGCGCTTTGTCGACATGATGCATCGCGCCACAGACTCTGGAGGCTAAAAGCTGCATACAATCGCTTAAAGATTGCTCGCAAAAGCCATCAGACAAGGCTACAAAGAAAGTGAAGAGACAGCGGTACCTACGGATAAGTTAATAAGAACAAAGAGGTAATTCATGGCACTCAACAAAAAGCTTTACCGAAACGGCCCTTACGCCGAACTTTTCAGCCAAGGGGTTCAGGTCGGAAATACGCTCCACATGGCGGGTCAGGTGGGCACCGATGCAAGCGGAAAGGCACCCGACAGCCTCGTTGAGCAAATGAAAAATGCCTATCAGCATGTCGAGTCGGTACTCAAAGAGTTCGACTGCACCATGGATAACGTGGTTGAGGAGACATGGTTCGTCACCGACATGCACGAGTGCATGACGCAAGTTCAAGACCTGTTCGCGGCGCGACAGGCAATCTATGGAAAGCCGCCCGAAGTTGCACAGACGCTGGTGCAAGTCGTCGCATTGGTTGATCCGAGCTTCAAGATAGAAATTAAGTGCGTTGCCATTACCGATTAAGAGAAACGAGCAGATGCCAGAACTACAGCACCTTCCTGCCGATGCTGACTCAAGCACCATCGTTGCCGCAGCCCAGCAAGACGGCGCCGTCATCTTGGACAACGTCATCAGTCCGGAATTTATCGCCGCATTGCGTGAAGAGACTGACCCCTACATGGATAACACCCGTAACGGGGAAGACCCTTTTGCGGGCTTTAGCACCACGCGGACCGGCGGCCTGCTAATTCGTTCGGAAAAGTGCCAGCAGCTCATCGAGCACAAGACGATCCTAAACCCCTGCCGCGAATTCCTAGCTCCCTTTTGCGAAAAGGTACAGTTGCACCTCACTCAGATTATCCGCATTCGCCCCGGTGAAACGGCGCAGGCGATTCACCGAGATAAGTGGGCCTGGGGAAAGCATTTGTCGCACCTAGAGCCCCAGTTCAACACCATTTGGGCGCTCACAGACTTCACTGCAGAGAACGGCGCAACACAAGTCGTCCCGGGCAGCACAAAATGGCCCGATGACCAGGACATACAACCCGAACAAGTAACACAAGCTGAAATGAAAGCGGGCTCTGTACTCATTTACTCGGGCTCGGTATTCCATGGTGGCGGTGCTAACAACAGTGATGGAGATCGCATTGGCATCAACATTACCTATGCGCTGGGTTGGCTGCGGCAAGAGGAAAATCAGTACTTGAGCTGTCCTCCAGAACTGGCAAAAGACCTTAGCCGCACATTGCAGGAGCTTGCAGGGTACGCCATGGGTCAGTACGCACTCGGCTACTACACTCCACCGGGCGCCCCGGGCGAAGAGCCGGAGGTCGTTCCCCCGCAGTATGCTCTGGGCGTTCGTCAGGATCTCTCGAGCATGGGCGGCGTAGGTGATTTAGAGGCATTACAAGCGGCACTAAAGACCTAAAGCATAGGGTACGCGGCTTGTTCGCATGAGTGCTTGAGGTAGAGGAAGACTCCCCTTATACTCTGCCGCCCCATAGGACCATAGCTCAGTTGGTTAGAGCGCTACCTTGACATGGTAGAGGTCGCCAGTTCGAATCTGGCTGGTCCTACCAAATTTTTAAGTCTCTGTTTTTCCTTAAAATTATTTTTCGTTTTCGCTGAGTCGCCGCGTGTTGTGGCGACTTATCTCTACCTTCGAAAGGTAGCGCTCAAATCGCAGTACTGCCTAGATAGGGTAGTGCTCGCACACGAAATACCACCGTTTACAGCTCGCCTCCAA
>JAYOAN010000100.1:0-5780 GCA_038104285.1 Halieaceae bacterium | reverse complement strand
CACCGGGCACCCGCACAATCGATGCGGCAACATCACTGTCCCCGTAACGCGCAAGTTGCTCAACGCCGAGTGTGTCGACAATGTTACCCGTGTCGCGTTCACTGATTTCAAATGCACCGGGGTCGAAACTCCCCATAACGACAACCTCTTCCAGCTGAGGCCGCTCGAGCTCAAACGCGATAGCCTCACTCGCGAGGCGAACTGACAGACCGCGTGTGACACCAGCAAAAATCCTAGCTGTGTAGCGTTTACCATCAACCGTCACCGAGTAGCGTCCACGTGGCGCTTCGATCGTTGCTACGCCATCCTCATCTGATGCGGCTCGTCCCCCGCCATTGGACAAGTTCACGACCGTGCCTGTTACTGGCGCGCCATCTCTTGTGACAGTAACTTCGAGACTTCCTTTGGGTTGATCGCGCCGCTCTGCAGCCGACTCTCGACTACCGTACACATCGACCAGTGGCGACGAGCCGGGAGACAATTCGATCACGACGTCTGCTAATTGACCTGATTCGAGGGAGAACCGAACAACGCGTTGCTCACCGCCAGCATCAACAGCGACAACATGGCCGCCCGCATTGAGATCGGCAGTCAATGACCCGTCCAATCTCGTGCTCCCGGCAACTTCACCATCTATCGTAATCGTAGCTGAGCGCTGAGGCTGGCCGCTTTGGAACACGTAAAGTAGAAGTTCATCCTCGGCCGAAGCTATCTGTGGTAACAATAAACCGGCCGTAATCAACAGCAGACGCGCTAACGTACTTTTTATCATCGGTGCTCCTCAAGCGATTGACACTCTCTACTTCAGAGTGGCTTGGGCGAGCACTGTATTAACCGCAGATTACAGATTCCTTGCTGAAAGATGATCGTTTTATGACAACCGCTGAGTCGAGACTTATCAACCATCGCTAACGCTTTGTTTTTTTTACTTTTATGGGCTTTTTAGGGCGCCACAACGTCACAAAAACTTCACATGCAACATTCCCCAATCCCGTTAAAGTCCACCTGACAATCTTGGGGTTCATCGCACCCAATGTGTGATCGGTGACGGTAAAATTTCGGTTGGTTTGAAACTCCAGATTTTGTTTAGCATGACTAGATCTGCAACCTAACGCAGCGGAGTTATGGATGCTTAACTTTCAAAACATCGTGCAGCAATACTTTCCTGAATTCGCGAGTCGGCATTCAACGATCGCCCGTATTGCGGGAAATATCCTGAACTTTTTATTTTTTCAAAGACGTTTTGAACAGTTTGATCGTGAATACCCGGGCAGTGAGGGCTTTGACTTTGTTGAATCGGCGCTCACTTTCTTCGATTTCCAACTTCGCACCCGAGAATCAGAGCGAGCACGAATCCCTGCCACTGGCAAAGTAGTGCTCGTTGCGAATCATCCGATAGGCTCACTCGACGGGCTATCCCTCCTCCACCTTATCCGGCAGATACGACCTGATGTAAAAGTCGTTGCCAACAATATGCTGATGCAAATAACACGCTTGCACCCGGTGCTCTTACCGGTCGACAACATGGGGGGGAAGACCGACCGCAAACATTTGTTAGCCATTAAAGAGCATCTAAAAAACGAGTCTGCACTCTTAATCTTCCCCGCCGGTGAGGTTTCTCGGTTTGGTGCTAAAGGCGTTCGAGATCCGGCCTGGCAAAGTGGTTTCATAAAACTTGCCTCCGCCACCAAGGCGCCGATCCTGCCGATCTTCGTGGGTGGTCGAAACTCCGCCTTCTTTTACAGCCTGAGCGTGCTCGCAAAGCCTTTATCAACGGCGTGGCTTATCAGAGAGATGTTTAAGCAAAGACACAACAAAATCGATGTCCGTATCGGAAGAGTCATCCCCCACGAAGTTTACGCAGCAAACAAAATTCCCGCAGCGACCCTCGCGGGCATGTTTAAACAACATGTCTACCGACTAGCGAAGAATCGGAAACCGATTTTTGACTCCGTTGACACGATAGCCCCGCCAGAGTCTCCAGTGCTCATAAAGCGTGAGGTTTCGGTCTGCGAGCGTTTAGGCAAAACGCCTGACGGTAAGCTCATTCTCCTAACGACTGCTGAGCAATCACCTTGCATCATGCGGGAGATCGGCAGACTCCGAGAAATGACCTTCAGGCTTGTCGGCGAAGGGTCAGGTGCACCCCGGGATATGGACATTTTCGATAAAACCTATGACCAATTATTCCTTTGGGATGAGGGTGAACTGGAGATTGTTGGTGCCTATCGATTGGGCGATGCGCGCTTACTCACTGAAGGAGGCGGCGTCTCGGCCTTGTACACAAGCACGCTTTTTGAGTTCTCCTCCTCGATGCAGTGCTACTTCGCACAAGGACTAGAACTCGGTCGTAGCTTTGTTCAGCCAAAGTATCAAACACGTAATGCGCTCGATTATCTGTGGTACGGCATCGGCGCCTACGTATCGAAGAGACCGCATATCCGCTACCTGTTTGGGCCCACATCTATCTCACGTTTTTACAGCCCCGAGGCCATAGCGCGGATCGCCTATTTCTACTCAGAAAACTACAAAAGCCTCCCCGTTGAGGTGCATCCTAGAACGCCTTTCACTATTTCCGATGAGGTCAAAGCAACGCTAGATACTGAATTTTTTGGAATCGACCGAGACGAGGACTTTAAGGCCTTGAAACACTACCTCGCATCGGAGGGTTTGAAGGTGCCGACGCTTTACAAGCACTACTCACAAACAACTGAGGAAAGGGGTGTTACCTTTTGCGCCTTTAATCGGGACCCGGACTTTGGTGATTGCGTTGACGGCTTTGTCATCGCGGATCTCACCCTGCTGAAACCAAAGAAAAAAGCCCGTTATTTAGGACGCGACTGGTGTCATGAAGGAGCGCAACGCTAAAAAATCATGCAAAGTCAGAATCCTCTCTAACCCTACCGACGGAGCAGGAAACTACAGATGACCCCCTCGTGAGAGTCATTCACTCGGTTTTTGCGCGCATAAATACCAGAGTACGCCTGCTTCGCTTCCCATTGGTGGACAACTTTGCAAGGCTTCGCACGTTGGGTGTCTTTTGGTCTGCACCTGTCCCCGCCCAATATTGCTTAAGGGCTCGTTGTCTACAAACCCCAGTCTGGACCAAGTCTCTACATCATGCGTTGACCGTAGCCTGACCAGACGATCTGCAAGACCACTTATTAGGAAATTGATCTGTGTATTTTAAAGACCTCGACCTGTCGTCGGAACTGTTGCGTGCTGTTGAGAAAAAAGGCTACGTTGAAGCAACCCCCATTCAGCAACAATCTATCCCGCTGGTCTTACAAGGCAAAGATCTACTCGCCGGTGCTCAAACCGGCACTGGCAAGACTGCAGGCTTTACCCTGCCATTACTGCAACTACTGCAGAACAAATATCCAAACACTCAACAGAAGCGTTACCCAAAAGTACTGATACTGACACCGACGCGCGAACTCGCTGCACAGGTGCACGAGAGTGTTCGGGACTACAGCAGTTATCTCAACTTCCGCTCAGCAGTCATATTTGGTGGGGTAAGCATTAACCCGCAAAAGCAAAAGCTTATTCGAGGCGTCGATATCATCATTGCTACACCGGGGCGGCTACTCGATCATGTTCAGCAACGGAGCGTGGATCTATCTAGAATTGAAACGCTCGTGCTCGATGAAGCCGATCGCATGCTTCAAATGGGCTTTATTCATGATATTCGTCGAGTGGTCAAGAACATACCCAAGCAGCGCCAAACACTGCTATTTTCTGCCACGTTTTCTACCGACATCAAACGCCTTGCCGCTGACTTCTTAACGAATCCAAGCGAGATTCAAGTCACGCCGGAGAACACGACTACGGAGCGTGTCAGTCAGGTGGTATATCCAGTGGATAAGCGCCGTAAGCGCGAACTCTTATCACAGCAAATCGGCGAGAATAATTGGCAACAAGTATTGGTTTTCACGCGCACCAAGCACGGCGCTAATCGACTCGCAGGGCAACTAGAGACAGACGGTATTACGGCCGCAGCGATTCACGGAAACAAATCCCAGGGCGCGCGCACCAAAGCCTTAGCCGATTTTAAAACGGGTATGGTCCGGGTACTGGTGGCCACCGATATCGCAGCCCGAGGCATTGATATTCACAAGCTTCCCCATGTTGTGAACTACGAGCTACCCAATTCAGCCGAAGATTATGTGCACCGCATTGGTCGTACCGCACGCGCAGGACAGACAGGTGGTGCGATCTCACTTGTCTGTGTCGACGAGCTAAAGCTGTTGAGCGATATAGAAAAGCTCATCGGCACCAAAATTGCGCGAGTGAGATTGCCTGGGTACGAAGTGGACCCCACCATAAAACCAGAACCCATTCAAAACGGTCGTGCTAGCCGAAGCAAAGACCGCCAAGCCGATGATCATCAACCGGGAGGGAAGCGCTCTGGTACCCAAGTTCGCGGCGCAAAGTCGGCTAGTAAAAACCAAGGTCGATCTCGCAACCGCCGTGGGCGCGCAGCGTAATGCTAGGGATTTGCATTGATTACCCTGTGCTAAACGCTTGCTCAACCATCGTTTGACCTTTTTTGACTGATGCAGCAAGCCGCACTACCTGCGTTGATGTCGACTCGATCATCACCTCGCGGTTAGTCTTTGGTTGATGCTTTATCGTTAGTTCCGACCTCTTATGAAATGACTCAGAGGTTCCTCTGGCGCCCCGCTTTTGCATCTCTGCGACCACGTTTGGTGAGCGGCACACCATTGGCATCGACAGTACTCTTGGGTGTCTCCCCTTTTGCTTTCTTGGATGCGCGGCTTGCCGTAATCAGTGAGAGTGTTTCTTGGTCACGAAGCTTAATGGCGTTTTTTTCTAAGGTATCCATCTCTTCAAAACTGTAGAGGTCATTTTTGAGCTTTTCTATTCGGTTCATACAGACGGACTCAGCGGTATTTGTGGAAGTTGGATATCTGCATAGCAGCACCCGAAACGCTCGCACCCTACGGGTTTTTAACTATAAAGCGAAGCTATTAATGCCATTTCTCGATTACGCCCATTTTCGAGCGAGGAATAACATGATCAACGCCGAAATTTTCGTCGGACTCCTCTACTGTTCGCTCCATGACTTCACTATCTGAGCGGTCAGCAGATCGCATATCCGCTACCTGTTTGGACCCACATCTATCTCGCGTTTTTACAGCCCAGAGGCCATAGCGCGGATCGCCTATTTCTACTCAGAAAACTACAACAGCCTTCCCGTTGAGGTGCACCCTAGAACGCCTTTCATCATTTCCGATGAGGTCAAAGCAAAGCTGGATACCGAATTTTTTGGCCTCGATCGAGACGAGGACTTCAAGGCTTTAAAACACTACCTCGCATCGGAGGGGTTGAAGGTGCCTACGCTTTACAAGCACTACTCACAAACAACCGAACACACAGGCGTCACATTTTGCGCCTTTAATCGGGACCCGGACTTTGGTGATTGCGTTGACGGCTTTGTCATCGCGGACCTCACCCTGCTAAAGCCGAAGAAAAAAGCCCGTTATTTGGGAAAGGATTGGAGTCATGTTGGAGATCAAACCTAAAGACGTTTTGACATGCCGTTCCGTGTGGATCTCTGATGTCCACTTAGGTAGCAAGTACTGCAAAGCAAAACAGCTGCTGCAATTTCTCGATCGTATTGAGTTCGAGCAACTATATCTCGTAGGCGATATTGTTGACCTGCTTGCAATGCAAAAACGTGTGCACTGGCCACCGGCACACAACAACGTCATTTCCCGTTTTATGAAATTGGCGCGGCGAAAAAACAGTCGCGTTAT
>JAYOAN010000099.1:0-5817 GCA_038104285.1 Halieaceae bacterium | reverse complement strand
CGCACGCCGACCAACTCAGCGTTGAATTGGGCTGAAATGTGTAATCGCTGTGGTGTTACTCGATCCATAAATCTTTACCTTGTGGCTTAGCCATAACGCCCTGTGATGTAGTCCTCTGTTTCTCGTTTCTCTGGGAACGTAAACACATTTTCTGTTAACCCAAATTCAACGAGACGCCCCTCGTTCATAAAGGCGGTGTAATCAGACACTCTCGCCGCCTGCTGCATATTGTGCGTAACGATAATGATGGTGTAGGAATGTTTCAGTTCGTATATCAGTTCTTCAATTCTTAGTGTTGATATGGGATCCAGCGAGGACGCCGGCTCATCAAGTAAGAGAACCCGGGGCTCAAGCGCAATAGCGCGGGCGATCACCAATCGCTGCTGCTGACCTTGAGATAATTTCAACGCAGAGTCGGTCAGGCGATCTCTCACCTCGTCCCAGAGAGCGGCTGATCGCAGGGCCTGCTCTACCAACTCCTCCAAGCGGCGCTGACTCTTAACCCCGCTTAGCTTCAATCCGTAAGCAACATTGTCGAATATGGATTTTGGGAACGGGTTTGGCCGCTGAAAAACCATTCCTATCTGCCGACGCAGTGCTGTGACGTTGGTTTTAGCGCTAAGAATATTTGACCCGGAAAAAATGATTTTTCCTTCGTACTGCACACCATCAATCAGGTCATTCATCCTGTTCAGGCATCGCAGTAACGTTGATTTACCGCATCCACTGGCACCAATAATTGCGGTCACCGATTTTTCCGGAATATCTAAAGAGATGCGTTTGAGCGCTGCAGGGTTGTCTTTGTAACCCAGTGAGAGATCTTGTATTCGTAGGATCGACCGGTCCGACTCACTTTCGTTTGACGGGGTTATTTCTTCAGTTGCCATCATTTATTGCCTCAGAAAGGGTTCACCGGCACTCGTCTGCGCAGGATCACGGTACGAAACGCCACTGCGATGAGATTCAGGATGAAAATGAGAATCACAAGAACGAGTGCAACAGTTGATACCCAGCCTAGGTCTCCGGGTTCAACTCGATTGAAGAGAACCGCATCAAATAATTGAAAGCCGACATGCATAAACTTTTGCTCTAGCTCAATGAAGGGTGCTCGCGCCGAGAAGGGCAGAGAGGGTGCGAACTTAACAGCACCTACGAGCAGTAACGGAGCTACTTCGCCAGCGGCCCTTGCGGTTGCCAATATCAGGCCGGTGAAGACGCTGGGCAGCGCAGCGGGCAATACAGCTCTGAATACGGTCTCACCCTTGGTAGCGCCCAATGCAATACTGGCCTCACGCAGGTCATTAGGCAGTGCATCCAAGCCCTCTGTCACCGCCACAATCACAACGGGCAGATTTAGCAGTGCAAGCGTCAAGGCTGCCCACAATAAGCCCGGTGTACCAAACGTGGGGCTTGGCAAGCGGTCACTGAACAAGAGCTCATCCACCTGCCCCCCAAGACCATAAACAAAGAACCCTAGACCAAAAACCCCGTAAACAATCGCGGGCACACCAGCCAAGTTGGTAATGCTTATGCGAATCAATTTGGTATACCAGGTTTGACGCGCATACTCCGTGAGGTAGAGCGCAGTAGCGACCCCTAGCGGTGCTACAAATAGCGTCATCAACATCACCAAAGCTAGGGTACCCACAATAGCGGGGAAGATAGCCGGTAATCCCGATCCGACATCTGAGTCACTCAGAAAAAGACTGGATAGCAAATCAGCGACAGATATTCCTCGGTCGGTAGAAGCGGCTGAAAACCACTCGAGAGAGTTCACCAAGAGAAGGAGAAATAAACCACTGGCGATCAGGATGATGACCGAAACCATTGATGCCGAAAGACCGATCATCGCAAGTGAGCGTACTCGATCACGACGTGAGCCTATTAACTGGCGCTTAGTGCTTGACAGAAGTGTCGAATGCAAATCAGACACCACGTGCTCTCGCTTTCACACGGTCCTTTATAACTTCAGCGGCAGTGTTTATTGCGAACGTGGACGCAAACAGGAGCAACCCCATGACGAAAAGCACATAGTAGTGAGAAGAGTTCCTCGGAGCTTCTGGGAGCTCCAACGCCAGTGAGGCGCTCACTGATCTCAACCCTTCAAAGACACTGCTATCGATGACTCCTGTGTTTCCCGAAAGCATCAACAGTATCATTGTCTCGCCTGCAGCCCGACCAAAGCCGATCATGACAGCCGCAATCATTCCCGGCATGGCCAAGGGTAAGACAACGTCCTTGTAGCTCTGCCAAGGTGTAGAGCCCAGTGCGAGGGCACCCGACGACAAATTACGTGGTACCGAATGTATTGCTTCCTCGGCAACCGAAAAGATAGTGGGCGTTATGGCCAAGCCCAGGACTAATCCAACGAGCAAAGAGTTGAAATAGTTGAGAGTAATACCACGGATCGCCAGAAACTCTCCCAAAGAACCACCGGGTAACAATTCAGCACCTCTGAGACCTACCCAGCAGCTCACAATCAAAATAATCAACACCAAGGGAAGGAGCTTTAAAGGCCAATCATCAAGGGCATCTAATCTAACTAATCGTAAGCCAGCACTGCGTAGCAAAAATACGGCGACTGTTGTCAGGATTGGGAACAAAACCACAACACCCAACAGCGCAGATAAGACACGCTCGAAATTAGGTGCAATCCAAAATAAACCGATAGCACCAAGAACAACCGTTGGAAATGCTGTCAACATGTCGATCGCTGGACGAATACGACCTCGCTGCACCTCGGACATGAAAAAGCCAACATACACTGCTGCGCCAATACTCAGCGGCACAGCAAAGATAAGCGCAAGAAATGCGGCCTTGAACGTTCCAAAAAGTAGCGGCGCAATGGAGTATTTAGGCTCAGCTTCTTCCGAGGCTGGGAGTGGTAGCCAGAGATAGTTCGGTGCCTCGTACCCTTCGTAATGCACTGGCCTGATTAGTCGATCCCAAGCTCCACCAATATCGGTGGTCTCGAACTCAAATGTCCGTCTCTCTCCGTCTCCGATGACTACGAGACGTGTCGACGACCTCCACTCCAGGGCTTCTGGAGCAAATGTGATGTTTTTTGACAGCGGCGTCTCTGGGTTTCGAAAGTCGAGTAACTGGATAACATTATCTTCACTGGCAACAGCAACCACTGAGAGCCGAGGATGGCCTTGAAGTAAAAACAGATCATTCGACATGAAAAGCTGCTCGACCAGTTCAGTGCTCGGTGCATCGCCTGCTAATTTTGGCGCTAGGTAGTGATGGTGGCTAATCAAGCCATCCTTGGTGAGTAACACGAGCCCACGATCTCGCCCCACGGCAGTGGCCTTCACCCATTCAGTAGGTAAGGCTGTATTTTCAATTCGGAAGCCTGTGAACTCATGAACCCAGAACCACGACTCATCGGGCTTACCGTAAAGCTGCCAATTCCCGGGCACAGGGAATAGTCGGCTATTGTCGAGCCGTACGTTAGTGGCACGTTCACCCGTGGGTAGACTAGCCTTGTTAAACTCAGAACTAACCGCCACCTCCGTCAGCGAGCTCGGCGCTAGAATTGGATAGGCAACGGTTACCATTTGAACGAACATACCCAGCAGCGAAAGGATGACGGCAAAACCCGCAAGACGAATCGCGCCACCCGATAAAGCTGAGCGTATATCCCTCCAATTAGCCGCAAGCATCAGCAGCCTCTTTGATGCTTAAGCCTTGATCGTCACTCGGAACGCGAAATCCCGCAGCACGCAGTGATGCCAGCCCCGCGGGGGTGGCAATAAACCTGATGAATTGGCACTCGGGAGAGTTTTGGGAAACTTCTAAGGCTGTTGCTGTGTACATGTACAGCACGCGCTTGAAGGGATAATCATTATCGGTGGGCGACAAAACAGTACCATCGCGCATGATGATATTGAGCACCTTCACGCCCCTTTCAGCATGGGTTGCTGGAGAATATGCGAGCCCGTGGGGCAATCTCGCAATCGTGTTGACAACACCACTACTACCGGGAACCTCATTGATAAACACACCTGGATCACCATCGCACAATGCAGCGCGTCGAAAGTACTGATAGGTTCCCGATGTTGCTGTGCGACCAAACACCTGAATGGCTTTTCCGCCAAAGGCGTGCTCGGGATCTACGTGGTTCCAACGGGAAACTCGCCCACTTGTCCCGCAAGTGCCAGGCATCCCAAAAATCCGCGCAACCATCTCGTCTGAAATGGCATCAATTGGATTAGACGGATGCGTGATGAAAACTACAGCATCTTCAGCAAGTGCTATTTCTGTAGGATCAAACCCCCTTAACGCCAAAAATGCAGTCCGCTCATCTTGATTCATTGCACGGCTCATCGTTCCAATATTCGCGGTACCTTGTTGCAATGCTGGTGGCGCTGCCGCTGAACCAACTGCCTGAATTTCTACCGAGATTGCTGGATGGTCTGCGTAAAACTTTTCAGTCCAATCCGTCATGAGGTGCGACAACGTGTCCGATCCAACGATTGTCAGAGAACCAGAAGAAGATGGTTGTGCATGGGTCATCCCGGAAAGCCAAGAGAGCGAGCACAGAAACAGTATGAGCGAGGATTTAAGCGCTTTCATCGGATTTAGTATCAGCATCAAAAACCAGCGAAAAGCAGGACCCCTCTCCCAATCTACTCTCAATTTTGAGCTCGGCGTTATGAGACAGTGCCACGTGTTTAACGATAGCCAGGCCAAGTCCAGTCCCACCGGTTTTTTGACTGCGACTCTTGTCGACCCGATAAAATCGCTCGGTCAACCTTGGAATATGAACGGGATCAATGCCATCGCCCTTATCAACAATGCTGAGCGTTGGACGACCTTCTTGTAACGCCCACTCGATGACGACTTCCGATGCAGGGGCGCTGTACTTGAGTGCATTAACCACCAAATTGCTCACCGCACTGTGAAGTTCCATTGGATCGCCGAGCACTAATCCATTGAATTCATGCCGGAGCGTAATTGGCCTGTCGGGCCATGCCGCCCGCAAATCCTCCACAAGCTCTGCTGTCAAATCGCACATGTCAACTGAGGTGGTTTTATCAGAGTGCTCAATGGACTCAATGCGCGAGAGCCACAGAAGATCTTTTAGCAGCATTTCCATTCGGACAACCTGCATGTCCATTTGCACGAGCGGGCGCGCGATAGGCGCCACAATTTGCGGATCAAGACTCTGTAATGTTTCGACATAACCTTTGAGCACCGTCAGTGGTGTGCGAAGCTCATGAGATACGTTACCGACAAAATCACGGCGCATCACTTCCAGCTTGTATTGCTCAGTAACGTCCTTAACGAACACTAAACGATCACCACCTGCAAACATCGTGACCTCGATCTGAAGACAGCGATCCTGCTCGGGTGTTGGGGGTAATCGAAGGGGAGCTTGGTAATCACCCGCGCTTAAGTAATCAGATAACTGGGGCGATCGCATCAAGTTGATGAGCGGCCGTCCTACATCGCCCGGGAGTTCAATACCAACGAGTGCGCCTGCCGAGTCATTTACCCAGGAGATATTACCGCGCTGGTCAATGATGATGGCCGCATCACGCAACTGCTTGAGGGAGTCTTGAAGGTAATTTACTGATGACTCAAGACGACCTTGTGTTTCTTTACTCTGACGCTGCAGTCGATAGATGTGATCAAAAAGACGGCCCCAGATACCTCGAGCCTCCGGTGGTGCAGTTAGACTATTCTCAAGCCACCGTTCTAAACGGTATACCTGCCAAGCCCAATAAACGACGAGCACACTGAAAACCAGTAGCAGTGTCATTTGAAGCATATCGACAGCGTATCCAACCAGCGCAAGTGCTAAAACAATGA
>JAYOAN010000006.1:26286-29594 GCA_038104285.1 Halieaceae bacterium | reverse complement strand
TAATATGCAGCACGAGGGTTTTGCTGAGCTAGTTGGCTTTGAGATCTTTCCTACAGCAGATGGCACCAGCACAGGGACGCTTGAGGTTCGAAAAGAGCATTTGAATCCCAATGGTGTTGTGCACGGGGGGGCCTTATTTACCCTGCTCGACACCTGCTTGGGTGCCGCGCTCATGCCGCGGCTCGAGACGGGTGAGATCTGCGCGACGCTTCAAATCTCAATGAATTTCCTCAAGCCTGTTTTCACTGGCACGGTTGAGTGCAGGGCGCATGTTGTGAGTAAAGGAAAGCGCATTGGCAATGTCCGTGGCGAACTCTACGTTGGTGAGAAGCTCGTCGGTACGGCCGACGGCAACTTTGCCATTATGCAGGCGAAATAGGTCTTAGAGCCCCTCTCCGATTGAGCGCTTGCGGACGCCTCTTTATCGGCATATCGTCATCTTTGAGTTATGTCTGTAGCACGATCTCAGAGATTTATTGAGCGGCAACGCCCGATAAGACCAACACCGTCTCTCTCTAAAATTCGTGGCGTACAGCACGCTTACTAACTATGGGGGAGGGGTTTTTATGGGATTCGATTCAGGTGTTGTTCTAACGCTCGTTTTTTTTGGGTTTGTCTTACTTGTCATCGTCAAGGCCGTTGCCATTGTGCCGCAGTCCGAAGAGTACGTTGTTGAGCGGTTTGGTAAGTATCGTCAGACACTGATGGCAGGGATCAATCTCTTGGTGCCGTTTTTGGACCGTATTGAGCACAAAGTTGTGGTGCTTGAACGCCAGCTCGATGCCTTTGATATTTCTGTAATAACGCGCGACAACGTCGAAATTGTTCTAGAAACTACCGTGTTTTTCCGGGTCATCGATGCGGCCAAATCGGTCTATCGCATTAGAGATGTGCCACTTGCGCTGCGGACAACAGCAGAATCTGTGATTCGAAGTGCTGCGGGTAAGCTCGAGCTAGACGATATCCAAAGTAGTCGTCAGCAAATGAACGACGAAATATTGAAAAATCTACGAGAAGCATCCGAAGTTTGGGGGCTCGAAATCACGCGCTCTGAGATCACAGACGTTCGTGTCGACGAAGCGACCAAGGCTGCGCAACGACAGCAGTTAAATGCTGAGCGAGAGCGACGCGCGACCGTCGCAAAGGCTGAGGGTGAGCGTCAGCGCGTCGAGTTAGAGGCGGACGCAGAGCTCTACGAAGCGACCAAAAAGGCCGAGGCTATCCGCTTGACGGCAGATGCTGAGGCCTATGCGATTATCAAAAAAGCGGAAGCCGATGCCGAGCAGACCCGTGTTGTCGCTGACGCGATTGCCAATGAAGGCCAGCCCGCCGTGGATTTTGAGATTCTAAAACGTCAGGTCGACGCCATCGGGCGAATGGCAGCATCGGACAACACGAAAACCATTGTTGTGCCATCGGATGTCACCAAAACGATCGGCGGATTGTCTACGTTAGGTGAACTCTTCGGCCGAGAGAAGGGGCAGTAGATATGACTGACTGGTTGTTACGCTACGAATTTTGGTTGATTGCTGCGTTGGTTCTCCTAGCAGTGGATGTGTTGTTGGGACTTGATTTTTTTCTGCTCGCTTTTGGTATTGGTGCGGCCGTGACCGGGGGGTCGCTGTTTTTTAAAGACGCTCTCCCATTGCCCTACACTGGAAACTGGGAAGCGCTGCTAACGTTCTTCGCCATATTTAGTTTGCTGATACTAGTCCCCATGCGGCGCTTATTACAGAAGGCTAGCAGTGGCAACGAGGGCGGTGATATTAATCGGTACTGATTCAGCAAGAGGTGCCGCGCGGACTTGTATTGCGTTGCAGGATTGCTGATTTATGGGGAGTTGGCAGCTGCAGCACTTAATGCTCTAAGTTTGTTAAGCCTTACTTAGGCTTTTTTGGATAACTCAGGCGAAGCTACACGCTACACTATAGCTACAGTAGTGGTATACCTGTTGTGCTTTTCGAAGCTGGAAGGTCTTGCTCTTTTGGTGGCTATTCCATCGATCGGAACATGAGCGCGAGGCGTTTGCCACGACTCAAGTTTTCTAGGAAGTCTTTGGCATTGTCCTCGCGGCTCAAAAAGTCCGAGTAACCGAGGAGTGTTTCTAACTCGACACCGTCAAGATTTAGGAAGCCCATTTGCCAATCGGCAAACTCTCTTTCTTCGATTTCACCATCAAACAGAACGTCAACCGCCGTGTGACGTTCGTCTTTTTCGATACTCGCGAAGGTTCGCCTAACCTCAGCTTCTGTCCCCTCCAGAACTTGATAAAACGATTTTTCACGATGGAGCAGGAGGCCCGTAATGTTGTGCTGGGTATTGAGCCGCCGCGCCTGGGTCATCAATTCGATCATCCCTTGCGTGCCAATATCGCCAGTTTCAGTGCTTACATAACCGAGATGGAATAGGGCGCTAGGCTGTGAATTAGACATAGTTCATACCTTCTTTACTGGATCGACGCTCACCTAGCTTGATTGGATTACCAATGTAAAATAAAGTTGACATGTTTTATATAAAAAAATTTAGCCATTATTTTGGTGTTGCCGCTTTTATACTTAGGCATACGGGGGAAACATGACAAAAGATTCAACCGCAGAGACGATGAATATTAGTACACAGCAAGCGTTGGAGAGTCGTGCGCTTGCTCCCCGATTCTACACCACCAACTGCAAGGAGGTGGGTGAGTACGACATTGAGCCCGTTCGGGAAGAGTGGGATGCAATGATGTCTGCGTTCGAGTTGGACAAGAATCGCGAACACTTCAAGCAAAACTACGATTTCGATCCAGCGCAACTGGATGCCGACCCCGAGCTTAAGGCTGAGTTTCTTGATTTGTTAGTCAGCTCAATCACCGCTGAGTACTCGGGCTGTGTCTTGTACCAAGAAATCGAGAGTAAGGTCGATGATCCTGAAATAGCCAAACTATTTCGCTACATGGCGCGTGATGAATCGCGTCATGCGGGCTTCATCAACAGGGCTCTTAATAAGCTAGGTGTGGCGGTCGATTTGAGTGTCTTGAAGCGAGACAAGGAATACACCTACTTCCGCCCCAAGTTCATTTTTTATGCCACCTACCTATCGGAGAAGATCGGCTACGCGCGCTACATCACCATATATCGGCATTTAGAGCGAAACCCCGAGCGCCGCTTCCACCCGATCTTCAAGTGGTTCCTTGAGTGGTGTAACGATGAGTTCGCACACGGCGAAGCGTTTGCTCTGCTCATGCGCGCTAATCCCAAGCTGCTTACCGGTTTCAACAAGGTCTACATCAAAATGTTTCTCGTGCTGGTCTACACAACCATGTACGT
>JAYOAN010000006.1:10205-26186 GCA_038104285.1 Halieaceae bacterium | reverse complement strand
TCAACAAGGTCTACATCAAAATGTTTCTCGTGCTGGTCTACACAACCATGTACGTGAGAGACCATTCCCGTCCAAAACTCTACGAGGCGTTTGGGATGAACGTTACCGAGTTCGATAACACGGTGTTCGATATCACAACCGAAATTTCCAAGCAGGTCTTTCCGCTTACGCTTAATACCCGATCACCTAAGTTCCAGAAAGGCCTAGAGCGCTTGCTTGACCTCAATATGCGAATCGAGAGTTTGGAGGGGCAACGTGGCGCACTGGCAAGTCTGCGTCGGGTTGGCCTTCAGGCCGGCACGGCGTTGACGATACTCCGGCTTTTCCTAATCCCAGCAGATCGTAATGAAATGCCAAAGCAGGTGGCTATGCAGCCTGCTTGGTAAAGCGTGCAACCATCAAGGCTGCCGTGCTGTCAGCTTGGAAGTAGTTGGATAAAAAAGGGTCATTCGACCCTTTTTTTATGGGATTGATCTGCGTCGGCAGGCGATTGAACGAGATCAGCGCGCGGAGCTGGGCATGAGATAGGCATGAGGTGGTTATGAAACGGGCATAAAAAGAGCCGTGACGAAAGGCAGGAAGGAAAGCCTAAGTAACGTGCAGTTTCCTGTGTGCGCTGACAGTGACTTGGTAACCCGCTAGTCCCCGTTCCAATAGCCTCTGAATTCACTCAAATGAAGCACCCCTGCAACCGATAAGGCTAAGAGTATTAACAGGGTTGAGGCGTCCCACAACGCCAGTTGGACTGTCGTCATCAGTATCGCGCCCGCAGCCAAGTTAAAAATAAAGCGAGCGGGTGGTGCCCCTTTTCCGGTCGAATGATAACGACGCACTAAAATTATCGCCTCAATCGCAATTAATGCGGTAATGACGCCAAGCAAGAAGCCTGAGTGAAGCAGTGATTCCACAAATTATGCAGCAGTTTTAGAGAGGCCTAACAGCTGTGCCACGTCTTTCAAGAAGACTCGGATGTGCTCCTTGCGCTTTTTCTTGACTAGCTTCTTCTGTGTATAGGACTGCCACGTGAGTGTCTGCACGTCCTCGTCTTTACACATCTCGACAAACTGCTCGCGCCGTTTATCGCTGTGGTACCAAAAGTATTGAAGTAAGCCCAAGGCCCAAAATGTGCGTCCGTGTAATTTCATGAACCGTTTGCGGGGTGCTTTTAGCGCCGAGGCTTTTCCTGTTACCAAGAATTCGTTGATGGCGTCGGCACTGAGTCGGCCGCATAGCATGGCGTAATAAATACCCTCGCCGGAGGCAGGTGCAACGACACCGGCCGCATCTCCAGAAACCAAAATGCCTTTGCCATCGTCCCAGCGTTTCATGGGTTTCATTGGGATGGGCGCGCCTTCTTTTCGGATGGTTGGGGCATCATCCAAGCCCGATAGAGTGCGCAGTTCGGCAACCGAATCTTTTGCCGAGAAATCCTTGACTGCGCTGCCTACGCCGATGCTTGCAGACTTACCATGGGGAAATACCCACGCATAGAAGTCGGGCGATAACTTGCCTTGGTACCAAACTTCACAGCGTTCGGGATCATAATCCTCGGTAGCGGCTGAGGGTGCCTCAACAATCTCGTGATAGGCCAAGACCCAGGGGATATCTGCGTACTTTGGCACGCCTTGTCGGGCCACTTTAGACCGAGCGCCGTCGGCCCCTAAAACACATCGTGCAGTGGCCGTGCAAACCTGAGATTCCTCATCTTTCGATACATAAGTGACTTCGATTGTTTCGTCGTCAAGATATTTGAGGGATTTGAAGGCGGCGAGTTCGAGTTCTGCGCCGGCGCGCTGGGCGCGAAGCCTCAACCACGGATCGAATTCATCTCGATCTACCATGCCAACGAATGTTCCCTCGATCGGCATGTCGACCTTTTGCGCTTTAGGCGAAATCATTCGCGCCGATTGAATCTCGGCTTTTAAAAGTGATCTGGGGATATCAAACTCGCCCAATATGCACGGTGGAATAGCGCCACCACAGGGCTTTATTCGGAAGGCTCGCTCCAAAAGAAGAACGCTATGACCTGCCAGCGCTATTTCGTGGGCTGCAGTAGCGCCAGACGGTCCGCCGCCTACAACAATGACGTCAAAATCGGTGCTTGAATGAGTCATGGGTTAATACCCCCTAATGGGTTTTCGAGTGCAAAGCGGGTCGATGTAGCATCGTCTCTCTCTTCTGTGTTTTGCACTTGTTGGTCGAGATTGAAAATAAGGCTGGCAGCCCAGACGAATAGGGCGGCTTCAGCAAAGAATACGAGTCCATAGGCGGCGGCTGGGTTTTCTAGCCACAAGCCTGCAACATCAACAGCCACAGTTCCGAGGAACCCTCCTAGGGCGAAAGAGATAGCCTGTGCCGCACCCCATAACCCCATTCTCAGGCCATCGCGCTGGGATCGACCCTCGCTGGCGAGCATCATCATTCCGCCAATCGCAGCGACAGCAAAACTGCCATTCGCAACGCCGAGAACAAAGACGTTGATATTAATGGGCCAGGCACTGCCACCTATGAGGCCGCCCGTTGCAAGGAGAGCAAGGCAGATGGCTGACAACAAGCACCCGCCTCTAATCCATAGGTGGAGGATATGACGTGTTTTGGATTTGAAGGCGTAAGTCGAAAACGCCATGGCAAACATACCGAGCAGCATGCCGCCGTGTTGCATGCCAGCGAGGGCGGTGGTCTCACCAACGGTCCAGCCGAATGTGAGACCAACGAAAGGCTCTAAAATCAGATCTTGCGCGCTGTAGGCCAGCATCGATGCAAAAACAAAAATAGTGAAACGGCGTGCATGATCTTCGCGCCATACTTCTTTGATGGCGACACTGAAGGGCGGTTTCGCTTCGCTCTCTGAAATTGTTTTAGTGTCGAAGTGCGGTGATCTCTCAACCTTGAAGATGGCTATGAAGCTCATCGCAAGAGCGATAGCAGCCGTACCTGATGCGACCCAGAGCAATCTGGCTTCTGTGAAGGGGTCGAGTAGCTGTCCCGTGACGCCCCCGGTTATCGCAAAGCCCATGATCATCATGAACCAAACTAAGGATGCCGCAGCCGGTTTGCGCTGATCGCTTACTTGCTTTGAGAGGAGGACGAGCAGGGACGTACCCGCTGCTCCGGATCCCACACCTATCAGTAAATACCCGAGCGCGGCAACGACGTGTCCTCCAATACCCATAGTAGGGATCAGCGTCGCACCCAATGTAGCCGTAACACTTCCGGTAGCGAGTATTATCATGCCGCCAACAATCCATGGCGTTCTTCGGCTACCTCCGTCGCTACCGTAACCAATGTAAGGGCGTGCTAGCTGCACAATATGGTGAAGTGTGATTAAGAAGCCGGGAATAGAAGCCGCGAGTGCGTACTCCACGACCATAATTCGATTGAGCGTATTTGTCGGCAGAAAGACGAGTGCACCTAAGGCTGTTTGAACGAGGCCAAGTCTAAAAATGGCGAACCAGGATAATGTCTGAAACTTAGACAAGGTAGCCTCCCAGCGCGCAAGCGGTCACCATCATTCCCGTAACGTATTGTGTGACGCCAATGCCGTTGTACCAAGGTGCCAAGAGTTTGGGGTCTTGAAGAAAGCGCAGCATCGCTAAGGCCTGGCCTGCAATTAAGGTGGCAACCAATGCGGCGGCAAGTGTGTAGTCCCAGCTTTGAAGAAGTCCCAGAACCCCAATCTGGGGAAGCAGCATAACTAAGCATGCGAGCCGCGCGGCTCTTGTGGCTCCGAGCTGGACGGGCAGTGTTCTAATGCCAATCGCAATATCGCCCTCGATTGCCTTGAAGTCATTCAGGGTCATGATCCCGTGAGCACCCAGGCTGTAGAGAAGGGCAATCAGCAATATGTTACTGGCCGGCAGATCGCCACCGATTGCGATGGCGGCGCCCGTTATCCAAGCGAGTCCCTCATAGCTGATCGCTACAGATAAATTACCCCACCAACCATTTTGTTTCAGTCGAAGGGGAGGTGCGCTGTAGGCCCAAGCAAAAAGAAGTCCCAATGCAGTGGCGCACGCAACCCAAATTCCGAGGCTGAAGCTCCATAATTGAGCGATCAGCGACCATGCGAGTGCAAACTGAAAAGCACGGCGCTCGGTAACGCGTCCCGAGGGGATGGGGCGATCGGGCTCGTTAATCGCATCCACCTCCCTGTCGCAATAGTCATTAATGATTTGACTGGCACCACAGACGAGCGGTCCGGTAAGGAGGATGCCGAAAACGAAGAGCCAAGGATGGCTCAAAGGGGTTATACCGCCGGAGACAAGGCCGCACATAAGTGCCCACATGGGCGGGAACCATGTGATGGGCTTTAGGAGCTGGATGTAGTCACTGATCGATGATCCGGACGTCGCCCCCGCTGTAACCGCCGTCGAATTAACCATTTCAGCATGGTGTACATGCCAAGAGAAACAGTCAACAAATCATTACAAATTAATAGTAATTAATTATTTACACGGCTTCGCGATCGATATCGACTTCGGCATCGCCAAGGTCGAAGCGTCGGAGTTTTGTATACAAACTTTGACGACTTAGTCCTAAAAGTTCGGCTGCAGAGGCGCGGTTTCCGCTCGTCAGTTTGAGTGCGGCTTCGATGCAGAGCGCCTCGATGACATCGGTCGATTCGCGAACAAGTTCCTTCAGCGGCACCCGACCCACACGATCCGTGATTTGCTCAATCGATCGAGGTAAATGATCATCAACAGATTGGTCGGGCGTAATTCGGCGACTGATATCGCGTATGAATAAGAGGACTCTTGTGGCGCCGTTTTTTCCTACGCGTGCGACGGAGAGTTCTATGTCAACAGACGACTCAGTCTCGGTCCGAAGGGTCGTTGAATACAGTCTGACAGAGCCTTCTTGTTTGGAGTGATCCAGAACGATATTGAGATCCACGGCTGATCTTCCAATCCAGCGATCAGCGCGGCGCCCCTCGATCAATTCAATGGATGCAAGGCCAGCCATTTCAAGAAATGAGCCGTTCGCGCTGGTCACGATCCCTTGTTCGTCGAGTTCGACGATACCATCGGGTGCATCGCTGAAGAACGGCGCGAATTCGGCGCCTGTAACATCTCGCTCGCTATCATCGCGGAGCCTGACGAGTAATCTGCCTTCACCTGATTGGCGCAGATACGTGAGCGCTATATTAAGCTCGAGACCCGCATCATTCCTGATCATTCCGTCTACCGTAGTAGTGACACTACGCGCTTCTCGCGTGAGTCTCTCCACGGTGCTACGACCCGAATCGTCGAGTCCAACCGGGAAGGCCTTGCCCACCAGATTAGCACCGGGTTCGGCTAGTAACATTGACGCTACGGGATTCGCTTCCAGGATGCGTCCGCTACTGTCATCTACCACTACGAAGCCGTCCGAGACCATATCGAGCAGCCGGCGATACCGCGCTTCAAGTCGTCGCTTAGACCAGTAATCGCGTTCCATGGCGTGCTGCGCGTTGAGTAACTGATGGCGCAAGCTAGCCTCGGGAAGGAGGTCAAGCGCGGCGATTCGCACGTCGTCGTTGTTGTTCTGACAGCAGAGCCAGCAAAGCAGTGGAACGGGATTTGTGTTGCGAGGATTGACGGTCACATCACACCGAACAGCAGTCCCTTTATTCCGACGCGCTTCATTCAGTTTGGCGTTTAAAGCGGCTATCGATTCTTCGGCAACAATCTCGTTGATTGACGTCCCAATAAGGTCGTCAGGCTGGACTGTGCTAGAGGGGTTGTTCACCTCCGCGTCGACGATGAAGCCCGTGGCGGCTACGGTGAATTGGATGCTTGCGAGGTGCTGAAGCAAAAGCTCGGAAGAGGGCGCTGATACGGTATTCACTGCGTGTGTAGCTCCGATACTGCTTTAAGCGGCGCCGCCGCGGTTATTGTCTTGTAAATCTGAATGTTACACAGCGATCGGTAGGTCGTCATCAGTCTCTTTACACATCTGCAGCAATATCTTTGATACGTCAAATATTTAGTTCAGGATCAATGTATAATTTTGTTGACACTGTTTGGGCCGAACACTACCCTGCAAATTCATAAGATGACGTGAAGTGTGCGTGATGCATGCAGATGAACATGTCACATAAGACGCGGGGTTTATGCAGTGAGTGAAAGTGCGAAAGACTCGATAAGTGTTGGGCTGTACACACCCGAGCAAAAAAAGCGCCGCGACGAGACGGTGTGGACACTGGTTCAAGGTGTTTTAGCGCCACTGCAGTTTTTAGTGTTCGCTGTCAGCACGGTTTTCGTCATTAATTTCTTGCTGAATGGAACGGGCCTCGAAGTCGCCACCGCCTCGGTGATTCTTAAAACACTCATTCTCTATTCCATCATGGTGACGGGGGCTATATGGGAGAAGGTGGTGTTTGGACGGTACCTCTTCGCGCCCGCCTTCTTCTGGGAGGATGTTGTAAGCATGGGAGTCATTGCACTCCATACCCTTTACCTGCTCATGTGGTTGACAGGTTCAGGAAGCCCCCAAGAGCAAATGGTTGTCGCGCTTGCCGCCTACGGCGCTTATCTGGTTAATGCCATTCAGTTCTTATTGAAATTCCAACAAGCGCGCTCAAGTGCCTCGGATATGAGTGGTCAGATCGACTATGACGACCTTGGTTATCGCGAGGGAGCACGATCGTGAGCGGAGTTATCGCAAGCTCCGCGGTAGAGCATCATCCCGGTCCCCAAAGTCAAGAACGCGGACAGCGCGCGGTTTTTTGCGGCCTCACTTCAATTATCTGGCTTCACCGTCGAATTCAGGATGCATTTTTCCTGGTGGTAGGGTCACGGACCTGTGCGCACCTCATCCAATCTGCGGCGGGCGTCATGATATTTGCAGAGCCTAGATTCGCCACAGCTATTTTGGGCGAGCGAGACCTTGCGGGTATGGCGGATTGCCATGAGGAGCTTGACCGGGTTGTGGGTGAGCTTATTTCCCGTCGATCAGGCATCAATCGGCTGTTTCTCGTGGGTTCGTGCCCTTCCGAAGTGATTAAGTTGGACCTAGAAACCGCTGCCGCAAAGCTTCAGGTGAAGCACGAAAATAAAGTCCGTATCTCGGCATTCAGCGGAAGCGGTATCGAGACGACCTTTACACAGGGTGAGGATCAATGTCTAAAGAGCACCGTCGCTGAGCTACCCGCATTAGCCAGCGGTGAGTCCAACCTCGTTGTGCTGGGTACCGTCTCAGATATCGTTGAGGATCAGTTCCGTCGCCTTTTCGACGATCTGGGTATTTCCAATGTGCACTTTTATCCCGGTCGCAAGGCAGGGGATCTGCCGGCGGTGGGTAGAGGCACTCGGCTTGTGGCAGCGCAACCCTTTGTTGGCGAAACGGCGCGGGCGCTTATCGAGCGCGGCGCAGAAATAATCAGTGCGCCATTCCCGCTGGGTGCTGAAGGGTCTAAGTCTTGGTTTGAAGCCATTGCTGAAGCGTACGGTATTGACAATGCACGTGTGCAACAGGTTCTAGAGCTGCCTTATCAAAGAGCAAAGCGTGCTGTTGCATCGCATGCATCGAAGCTCGAGGGGAAGCGTATTCACTTTCTTCCTGATTCACAGCTGGAAATTCCCATGGCGCGGTTTTTGAGTGAAGAGTGCGGCCTGAGTATCAACGAGATTGGTACGCCGTTTCATGACCAGCTAGTCATGCGTGGTGAGCTCGCAAGGTTACCTCATGATGTTCGAATCGTGGAGGGGCAGGACTTAGATCCGGCGCTCGGCCGTGTTAGGGAGTCAAGACCCGACCTCACGGTATGTGGAATGGGCATCGCAAACGCCTTGGAATCAGAGGGGCTGCGAACTAAGTGGTCTATTGAGCTCGTATTCTCGCCCGTTCAAGGGTTTGATCAGGCCGGAGATCTCGCAGGTTTGTTCGCAAAGCCGTTGGTTCGAGAGTCGATCTTGGAGGTGGGCTCATGGAGCTAACACTCTGGACATACGAGGGCCCGCCACACGTTGGCGCTATTCGAATTGCAGCATCGATGCGAGAAGTGCATTTGATGTTGCACTCGCCTCAAGGCGATACCTACGCTGATCTGCTGTTTACGATGATTGAACGCGATGGGCGGCGGCCGCCAGTGACTTACACGACGTTTCAAGCCAGAGATCTCGGTGCGTCAACAGCAGAGATGGTGATTCAGTCACTGCGCGAATCAGCAGAGCGCTTCAAGCCGCAAGTGCTGATGGTTGCGGACTCGTGTACGGCCGAACTTATTCAGGACCAGCCGGGCGCACTTGCTCTGGGTGCCAACTTGCCTGTCCCTGTTATTCCCCTTGAGATGGCGGCTTACACGAGAAAGGAAAATTGGGGCGCGTCTGAGACGTTCTATCAACTCGTTCGCGGTCTTTTGTCGCGACAGGCGCCGGCGCCAGGGGCTGAGCGGCCGCAGCGAGATCCGGATGTCAGACCTAGCGTTAATATACTCGGTCCGACCAAGCTTGGGTTCCGATGCCGGGATGATGTGGTGGAAATCGAGCGTTTACTCGCGTCGATGGGTGTTGATGTTAATGTTGTAGCGCCGCTCGGTGCCTCTCCAAGAGATCTACAGTCCATACCCGCCGCCGACGCTAACGTGAATTTATACCCTGAGGTCTCTGACCTTACTTGCAGTTGGCTTGCGCGAACCTTCGGTATGCCGACTATCCAAACGATTCCCATGGGATGGGGAGCGACTCGGGACTTCATCGCCGAAGTCGCTGAGGTGCTTAACCTCGATATTGATGTCGACGCTGTCGGTGAGTCGAGACTTCCCTGGTATTCAAGATCAATCGACTCAACTTACCTAACGGGCAAGCGCGTCTTCGTCTTTGCTGACGGGAGCCACGCGATAGCAGCGGCGCGTGTCGCACGTGATGAGATGGGCTTTGAAGTCGTAGGTTTGGGAACGTATAGCCGTGAGCGTGCGCGCGATGTACGAGCTGCAGCCAAGGAATACGGGCTCGAGGCGCTCATCACTGACAATTACCTAGAGGTGGAAGCGAAAGTTCAAGAGCTTCAGCCAGAGATGGTGCTTGGAACGCAGATGGAGCGTCACATTGCCAAGCGTCTAGGCATACCGTGTGCGGTTATTTCCACGCCTGCACACGTCCAAGACTATCCAGCTCGTTACTCCCCGCAAATGGGTTTTGAGGGTGCAAACGTATTGTTCGATACCTGGGTGCACCCACTCATTATGGGTCTAGAAGAACACCTACTTCACATGTTCAGAGATGACTTTGAATTCAACGACAGCGTGGGACCCTCGCATCTAGGGAGCGAGGGAGAGGGCGCTCGTTCGTTGAATGAAAATGGTGAGTTGATTAGTGAAGGCAACATTGTGTGGGCCTTTGAGGCGGAAAAGGAATTGAAAAAAATCCCGTTCTTCGTTCGGGGCAAGGCGCGTCGAAATACTGAGCGCTTTGCGGAAGAGCAGGGAATTTTAACGATTCAAGTAGATACGCTATATGACGCGAAAGCACACTTCAGCAACTGACGCGTCGACGCCGGTAAACGTCGTCCTCGTCACGCTTGATAACCATGTTAATGGGGCTATCGAGCGCGCTGAAAAACGTCTCATTTGCGATCTTCCTGGCGTTAACTTTCAAAGTTTTGCCGCCACTGAGTGGGAGGCAGACCGTTCAGCGCTAGAGGGTTGTAGAGCCGCGATTGCGTCGGGCGACATCATCATCGTCACGATGCTGTTCATGGAGAACCACATAAAAGCGGTTTCTGATGCGCTCGCTGAACGAAGAGAGCATTGCGACGCGATGGTTTGTTGCATGTCAGCGCCGGAGATCATGCAGTTCACGCGAATGGGACGTTTTACGATGGACGGCGAGCCCTCGGGCCCTGTTGCATTGCTTAAGCGACTACGCGGTGCGCCTAAAGATGGCAAGCCTGGTGCGTCAGGCGAGCGTCAACTAGCGATGTTGCGTCGCCTACCTCGCATTCTCCGATTCATCCCCGGTACCGCGCAGGATGTGCGCGCTTATTTCCTGACGCTCCAGTATTGGCTGGCAGGGTCAGAGGACAACTTGACGCGATTAGTGAGCTTTCTTATCCATCGATACGCCAGCGGTCCGCGCGAAGTACTTAGGAAAGTTGCTCGCGAGGAGCCCCCAATAGAGTATCCGGACGTCGGCGTTTATCACGTGGACGGTCGACAGCGGATTAGCGACACGGTGGCCCCTGTTGACGATGCTGCTGGCAGTCAAGGAACCGTTGGACTCCTACTCATGCGCTCGTATGCCTTGGCAGGCAACACGCGCCATTACGATGCCGTTATCCATGCCTTGGAAGCGCGAGGCCTGAGGGTGATACCTGCGTTTGCTTCCGGTTTGGACGCTCGACCCGCAGTGAAGCGTTTCTTTATGAGCGAGGGTGAGTCGATTGTCGATGCCGTTATATCGCTCACCGGATTTTCGCTCGTTGGCGGACCTGCGTACAACGATACTGACGCTGCGCAGGAGATGTTGGCCCAGCTGAATGTGCCTTACTTAGCTGTGCAGGCGCTTGAATTTCAAAGTATTAACCAGTGGCGTGAGTCGCCGATGGGTTTAATGCCTGTTGAAGCCACGATCATGGTGGCTATTCCGGAGCTCGATGGTGCTACGGGCCCCATGGTGTTCAGTGGACGAGATCGCGACGACCCCAAGCGATCGTTTGATATGAGCCCCGAGACCGAGCGCATTGAGCGTTTGGCGAGTCGTGTCTCAAAATTGGTTGCGCTCCATCGCAAGCATAGATCAGACAAAAAGATCGCTATTACACTGTTTAACTTCCCACCCAACAGTGGCGCTATGGGAACCGCGGCGCACCTGAGTGTATTTGAGTCTTTGTTTAACAGCTTGAAGGCACTGAGTCGCGCTGGATATTCGGTTGAGTTGCCTGACAGTGTCGAGAGCCTGAGAGACTCGCTCCTCAAAGGAAACGCAGAGCTCTATGGCGCTGAGGCAAATGTTCACGCCACGATCTCAGTCGATGATCACGTGGCGCGAGAGCCTTACCTCGAGGAGATCGAGGCGCAATGGGGCCCTGCACCCGGTAAACATTGGACCGATGGTCGTCGAATGTTTGTACTTGGGCAGTCCTTTGGAAATGTATTCGTGGGTGTTCAGCCGGCGATGGGCTATGAGGGCGACCCCATGCGCCTGCTCTTTGAGGGAGGGTTAGCACCTACGCATATTTTCTCCGCCTACTATCGATGGCTGAGAGAAGATTACGCCGCAGATGCTGTTCTCCATTTCGGCACTCACGGTGCGCTAGAGTTTATGCCCGGCAAGCAAGTGGGCCTCTCGAACCGATGCTGGCCCGACCGTTTGATCGCGGACCTACCCAATTTCTACCTTTACGCAGCAAATAACCCTTCCGAGGGCCTTATCGCTAAGCGGAGATCGGCTGCGACACTTATTAGCTATTTGACGCCACCCGTCACAAAAGCCGACCTTCACAAAGAGTTCGCAGAGTTACGATCGATGATCGACCTGTGGCGTGGTCGCGAACCTGATGCTACCGAGGCGCACCTGCAGCAGCTAGTAGAGGCGATCTCGGCGCAAGCCGACCGCTGTGAACTAGACAACGGCGGCCTCGCTGCTGATCGCAGTAATATTGACCCATGGGTCTCTCAACTCAGAACGCAATTGGATGAAATTGAGCAGTCACTGATTCCCTTTGGTCTGCACGTGATCGGAGGCTCCCTGCTGTCATCTGAGCGCGCGGAGACAATCGCGGCGATAGCCGAAGCGGGCGGTGCACGCGATATCGACCCTGCGCGTTTAGATAAATATCTGCAATCAGAGGACATGGGTGCGCTCAAGGGGCTTCTAGCTGAGTCCCAAGTTCCTTCTGATGAAATCGATGAGCTTGCCAGTCGGTTGCTCACGGCGCTGGGAAATTTAGAGGCCGACCACGAATTGCCTGCACTCATTAGTGCACTTGACGGTCACTTCATCCCGCCCGTTTCAGGCGGTGACTTGATTAGAAATCCCGAGAGTCTCCCGACGGGGCGCAATATCCATGGATTTGATCCTTTCCGTCTTCCCAGCGCTTTCGCGGTGATCGAAGGGAAGCGCCAGGCGGAGCAGCTAACACAGCGCCACTTTGAAGATACGGGTGAGATGCCAACGTCCATTGCCTTGGTTTTGTGGGGCACCGATAACTTAAAGAGTGAGGGGATAGCCATCGGTCAGGCCCTTGCATTGATTGGTGCGCGGCCGCGCTTCGATAGTTATGGGCGACTCTGTGGTGCTGAGTTGATGGATCTAGCTGAGTTAGGGCGACCCCGTGTAGACGTTATTGTGACGCTGTCGGGGATTTTCCGAGATCTTCTCCCAATGCAAACGCGTCTACTTGCCGAGGCCGCTTATTTGGCAGCGGTGGCTGACGAGCCGCTCGAGCTTAACCCAATCAGACGCAACGCTTTGGCGTATCAAGAGGCCAATGGTTGCGACTTCGAGACAGCGGCGCTCCGAGTGTTTAGTAACTCTGAGGGTGCTTACGGCTCTAACGTCAATTTGCTCGTGGACTCAGGGCGCTGGGATGACGAGTCTCAATTTGCCGATACTTACACGAATCGCAAAGGCTTCGCCTACGGACGATCAGGTGCAGTGTCGCAACAAACCGAGTTGCTCAACAATGTGCTAGGAAACGTTGACCTCGCCTATCAGAATCTCGATTCCGTCGAGCTAGGCATTACAACGGTTGATCACTATTTTGACACTCTCGGTGGAATCAGTAGTGCTGTTCAGCGCGCCAAGGGTGATGCAGTACCCGTTTATATTGCCGACCACACAGGTGGTGGTGACGGCAAGGTCAGGACGTTGGACGAGCAAGTAGCGCTCGAGACGCGTACTCGACTTCTAAATCCCAAGTGGTACGAGTCTATGCTCGATCATGGGTACGAGGGTGTACGCCAGATAGAAGCACACCTAACTAATACCATGGGGTGGTCTGCAACTGCAGGCGGCGTGGCCCCGTGGGTTTATAAGCAAGTTTCAGAAACATTCATTCTCGATGAGGACATGAGACGTCGGTTGGCCGAGCTAAATCCGGTGGCTGCGTCGCGTGTGGCAAACAGACTCATCGAAGCACAAGAAAGAGACTATTGGGGAGCCGACGAGGAACAGCTGGAGGCGCTGCGGCGTGCCGGCGAAGACCTTGAAGACCTTCTTGAAGGGATCACGGGGGAGGTTGCCGCATGAATTCACCAAATCAATTTATTCCAGTTAAAGACGTTGGCAGAGGCGATGGCGAGGGGAGCGTTCAAGTTCACCTCGACGAGCAGATCGATGTCGCGAAGGCAAAGGTATTCGCCATTTACGGTAAGGGCGGTATAGGAAAAAGCACAACGTCGTCTAATCTTTCCGTAGCGTTCTCTAAATTAGGAAAGCGTGTGATTCAAATTGGGTGTGATCCCAAACACGACTCCACGTTTACCCTGACAAAAGCGTTGATGCCGACGGTTATCGATGTCTTAGAGTCCGTTGAGTTCCATGCGGAAGAACTCCGAACCGAGGACTACGTGCACATCGGATACAACGGTGTCATGTGTGTTGAAGCAGGGGGGCCTCCTGCAGGCACTGGCTGTGGTGGTTACGTGGTTGGGCAGACGGTCAAATTGCTTAAACAGCATCACCTTTTGGATGATGCTGATGTTGTCATCTTTGATGTTTTGGGTGATGTCGTTTGCGGTGGCTTCGCGTCACCACTCCAACACGCAGAGCGCGCGATGGTGGTTACAGCCAACGATTTTGACTCAATTTTTGCGATGAACCGGATCGCAGCTGCGATTGAAGCGAAATCCAAGAATTATGGTGTCCGTTTGGGGGGCGTCATTGCCAACCGAAGCGCGGGCACGGACGAGATCGATCGCTTTAACGAGGCAGTGGGCCTGAAGCGGGTTGCGCACTTCCCCGATCTTGATGTGATTCGAAAAAGTCGCCTCAAAAAATCAACGCTATTTGAGTTGCCGGAATCGCCCGAGTTGAAGGCCGTGCAAGACGAATACATGCAGCTGGCCGAAGGGATGTGGAACGGTGCAGAGGCATTAGACGTGAAGCCTATGAAAGATCGCGATTTGTTCGATTTCTTGGGGTTTGATTGATGGCTGCAGCTAACTATCAACAGAGGCGCGAGCAGATCGAGGATTACTTCGATCGCACGGCTGCCGACGTTTGGGCTCGGCTGACGTCAGACGAGCCTGTTAGCGGTATTCGCGAAACCGTCCGCGCCGGTCGAGAATCCATGCGTAACTTGCTACTGAGTTGGTTACCCAACGACCTTACCGGCAAACAGGTGCTAGATGCTGGCTGTGGAACCGGTGTTATATCTATTGAACTTGCCAAGAGAGGTGCCGAGGTTATTGCAGTCGATCTGTCTAAGTCGTTGATCGATCTTGCCAATGAGCGTTACTCGGATTGCGATGAATATCACCGTATCCAATTTGTTGTTGGTGATATGAGACTGGTTCAGGGCGAACGCTTCGATCATGTTCTCGCTATGGATTCTATCATCCACTACGCCGCACGCGATGGCGTTAAAACACTCGAGACGCTTGCAGACAGTGTTGATACCTCGATGGTCTTCACCTTTGCACCAAAGACTGTGCCTCTGGCGTTGATGCACACTGTGGGAAAACTGTTTCCCAGAGCGGATCGATCGCCCGCCATTGAGCCGATTTCCCCCGCGTCACTGCACAAGTCCTTCGCCAAATCTACCGAATGGCGCGACTGGCAGGTGCGGAGAGAGCACCGCGTTTCAACAGGTTTTTATACCTCTCAGGCGATGGAGTTGACGCGTCTATGTTGATGTCTCGCAAACAACTCATGGCGCTTAGCTCGCGGTTAAACGCGCGCTATTTGCCGTGGCTCAACGTTGTCGAGGGTGATCTCACACTGTCGAAACTCGCGAGACTTTCTCTATTCCAGGTGTCCGTGGGCATTTGTTTTGTTCTGCTAAATGGAACCTTGAACCGCATTATGGTGGTTGAGCTCGGTAGGGCTGCATGGCTTGTTTCCGCTATGCTCGCGTTACCCCTGCTTTTGGCACCGGCAAGGGTGCTGATCGGGTACCGATCCGACAATCACCAGTCATTCCTTGGATTCCGGAGGCTCCCCTACCTTTGGATGGGCACCATGGGGCAATTCGGTGGCTTGGCCCTCATGCCATTCGTTTTGATCCTGATGACCTCTGGCGATCCCAGTGCCTCGTGGACAGGTTTTGCCATGTCTTTGGGCGCTCTATTTCTGGTCGGTGCAGGTATGCACGCGACACAAACCGCAGGCCTTGCGCTGGCGACGGATCTCGCAAGTGAGAAGACCCGTCACCAAGTGGTGACCATGCTCTATCTCATGCTCCTGGTGGGAATGGTGTTGGGTGCACTCGGTTTTTCTTTATTACTTGAGCCATTTAGCTACTTCCGACTCATTCAAGTCATACAAGGGTCTGCACTGGTCGTAGCGGGCTTGAACATTATTGCCATGTGGCAGATGGAGCCGCGACGTCCCGACTTGACGAGTTTTGAGGTGGCTCGACCCACCTTCGTGGAATCGTGGAGGACGCTCTCGTCAAACGCGGGCGCACATCGATTACTAGTAGCCGTAGCACTGGGTACATTGGGATTCAGTATGCAGGAAATTCTGCTGGAGCCTTACGGCGCCGAAGTGCTGGGCATGACCGTTAGTCAAACGACACGTCTGACGGCAATGTTTGGTGTCGGTATGTTGCTCGCTATGGCGCTTTCCGCACGCTACCTTGGCAGAGCGGGAGAGCCCGTTCGACTCGCTGCTTATGGCGCTGTTGTCGGTGTCTTTGCATTCTCCGCTGTTATTATTGCGGGCGCTGTCGACTCGTTAGCACTGTTCGCAGCTGGAACCTTCTTAATAGGCGTCGGCAACGGTCTATTTGCGGTCGGCACATTGACTGCCGCCATGCTCCTAGCAAGCAGCGCGACTGCTGGAATCGTTATCGGCACCTGGGGTGCTGTTCAAGCCACGGCGGCAGGCTGTGCTGTTT
>JAYOAN010000006.1:8862-10105 GCA_038104285.1 Halieaceae bacterium | reverse complement strand
ATCGTTATCGGCACCTGGGGTGCTGTTCAAGCCACGGCGGCAGGCTGTGCTGTTTTCCTCGGTGGCGCACTTCGCGACACGACGGAAGCCATTATTCAGGCCGGCGCACTGTCAGCGGAGCTATCGGGTCCCGCAGCACCCTACGGCGCGGTTTACCACCTAGAAATAATCATCCTATTCGCCTCTCTCATCGCACTGGGTCCGTTGGTGCGACGGTTAGGCAATAACAAAAACCAACCACTCACTATGCAACTTGCTGATTTCCCAAGCTGATAACCACTACCAGGAGGACACACCATGGGTACTGGAGAATTTTACTTTGACTTCGCAGCTATCATGTTCACCGCGTTTTGCGGTGCGTTTGTTTACCTTGTGCTCTACCTTCACAAAGAAGGTAAGCGCGAAGGTTTCCCAATCCGACACGACGGTATTGTCGATAACTACAGTGACGGGGTAGGCGGACTGCCTGACCCTAAAACATACAAGCTGGCGCATGGCCAAGGGGAGCGCACAGTTCCTGGTCCTATGCCTGAGCAGTATGAGTTAAAGGCTAAGCCAACGCATGCACATCCCGGCGCACCTTTGGAGCCAACAGGCGATCCAATGGTGGACGGTGTGGGCCCAGCGGCTTATGCCATTCGCCCTGAACATCCCGATCTCACAGTCGATGGCGAACCACGAATCGTCCCGCTTCGCGTGGATGCTGACCACAAGGTTCATGGCAACGACCCCGATCCGAGAGGAAAGCCGGTATTCGGATGCGATGGTAAGCAGGGTGCAACGGTTGTTGACCTTTGGGTCGATCGGGCTGAACCGCACTTCCGTTATGCAGAATTAGAAGTGGGCGAGCGACGCGTATTACTTCCGATGACATTGGCGCGCGTGAAGCGTGACGGCACTGTTCACGTGAAGTCTATTCGTAGCGATCAGTTCCAGCAGGTACCCGGATTGGCAAACCCTGATCAGGTAACGCTGCAAGAAGAAGACAAGATTGTTGCCTTCTACGGTGGCGGTACCATGTATGCCATGCCTGGTCGCCAGGGACCTGTGCTGTGAACGAATATTCGCACGAGCCAATTCCGGGCCTTCCCGGAGAACTGCCGGAGGGCGAGCAAGTCCTTTGGCAGGCCTCTCCGACTTGGGACGCGATGGCAAAACGCGTATTTCAGGTTTACACCGCCGCGCTCTACTTTTTAGTGTTGATTGCGGGCCACCTCATCTATCGAATCATGGATGGGGCGCC
>JAYOAN010000006.1:0-8762 GCA_038104285.1 Halieaceae bacterium | reverse complement strand
CAACCTTTACTGAGAGGTATCGAGGACCCCGATGCGGTAGCGCGTTTGCTAGTGAATGTCATCGAAGATATTCGCGAAACATCGACTGAAATCGAAGCGGCACAGATCGCAGCAGTTTAAACACGCTAGTTCATTACTAGCTGGGGGGGTAATGTGGGTTGGCCCGGATTGTTATTCGGGGTGCTTAGGCATCCCATTTTTCTTTTGCTCGCGGCAGTAGGGCTAGGTTGGGCCCTAATTTCTGTTAACAACGAGGGTTACCAAGGCCCGCCTGAGCGACCCGAGTCAAAAATCGTAGCGAGCGTAACCTTGGCCGTCTTAGACGGTGAGAATGGCGCGGTCAGAGTCTTGACTGCCGAAAGCTCGACCGAGGTGCGTGTTTACGGTCCCGGTGAAGGAAGCTTCTTGAGGGGAGTTATTCGCACTTTGGTGCGTGAACGCGCAGCAAGAAATATCCGGAGTGCGCCAACCTTTGATCTAGAGTTAACAGATCGTGGTGGTCTCATCTTGGTAGACCAGACTACGGGTTACTGGATTGCTATTGAGGCATTTGGGCCCACCAGCTATCAAGAGTTCAGAGCGATTTTTGATCATGCTCACAGAGACTCCATCTCCAGCTTAGCGAATCGAAATTGATGTTGATTCCCGCAATAGTCATCGCTGTGTCCGCTTGGTGGCTGTTTACTGGTCTTGCACTGTTATTGGTTCACCAACCACAAAAAATTGCCCATCGGGGATTCATTGCGCACTCGATTCTCACCCTGGCCGCATGGATAGGCGTACCCTTAAATGCTGCCTCCACGTCTCCCATTGCCGTAGCCGGTGGATTTTTGCTCGGTCTAACAATCTGGGGTTGGCTGGAGCTGAGTTACTTGTTGGGATACGTCAACGGTCCGAATCATAGGGTTTACGACGGAGGGTCGTCTGCTTGGCGACGCTTCAAAGGCGCTTTGGCAACAACCATTTATCACGAAGCAGCGGCTCTGGCTTCTGTCGCGTTACTTGCTGCAATCAGTGTGGATCAGCCCAACCGCACGGCTTGCTACACGGTCACGGTGCTTTGTCTTATGCGTTGGAGTGCAAAGCTGAATTTATTTTTTGGTGTAAGAGCGTTCAATGACCGATGGCTTCCCGACCACTTGCACTATCTAACATCGTATTTGCGTATTGGGAGCGCCAGCTGGTTTTTGCCTGTTTCCACCCTTGTCGGTTTTTTCATCACATTCCAAATTTATGAACTCGCGGACCAATCGAATGTGATGTCCAATCAGTTATCGCTTTATCTGGTTGCGAGTTTGATGCTTTTGGCGTCAATTGAGCATATTTTTCTTCTTTTTCCCGTCAATGAGGCTGCTCTTTGGCAGTGGGCAAAGCAAGATGGTTCCGAAATTCGTGTCGTGAAACAAGACAGTTAGCTGTTTTAAACCATCTGGTTTGTCTTAAGAATGTCCAAGTTTTCTTGACGCCATGTTTGCGGGGGTCTAGGGTAGCTCCGTGGGATTGCGTTTGTTGCTCCCACAACTGACTGGTGCTCCAGTAGCGCTTCCGTTTGCGGTCTTCGGTTGACGAACCCAGCCAGCGATTAACGCGGTATTGAACGGGATGCATTTACCATGAAATGGTCAAACCAAAAGCCCCCGGGCTTAGACAACATCTTCGACAGACATGGAAACCCTCATGCTATTGCGGGGGATCCTCTGGTGTTGGTGGATGGCATGGCGCATCTAACGCTGGCAAATGCCATCTCGAATTCAAAAGCAAAAGCCTCTGGGCTTTATGTTCACATACCGTTCTGCCCTAGTCGTTGTCTCAGTTGCGATCATCTCGCACTGGTTGAACACGACAGTGCGGTTATTGATAACTATCTCGAAGTATTGACCTCAGAAATGGCCTTGATGGCTCAGGCGTCTCACGTTCCCATCAGGCTCAATCGGCTCCATATTGGTGGGGGCTCTCCAAACTATCTTGAAGATATTCAGCTGGCGACATTGATGGCGGGTATTCACAGTGCGTTTGAGATTACGTCGGACGCCGAAATCTCGATGGAGGTTAATCCGCGTCGTACCTCGCGCGCTCAATTTGAATTGCTTCAAGGCTTGGGTATTCGTAACCTTAATCTTGAGGTTCGCGACGTAGACTCTAAGGTCCAAAACGAACTCGGTCGCACCCAGTCTTTCAGTCTTTTAGAAGATGTGTACGGCATGGCTCGCGATATGAATTTTGACTCGGTCACCATGGACTTTTTGTTCGGGTTGCCAGGTCAAACATCCTCGAGCGTGAAAGATAGTGTTGCAATGATCGCCGAACTCGGCCCTGACGTTCTGCTTTGCCAGCAATACACGCGACGACCACATCAGTTTCCACATCAAGCTGCAATCGATGAGAGCGCAATGCCAAGTCTGGCTGAGAAGCTGGCCATTTTTAACTCTGTTGTTGTCGGTCTAGAAAATCGAGGTTACGAATGGATTGGACTCAATGCTTTTGTGAAGCAGGGGCATCCGCTTGCAGCCGCACAACAAAATCTCACTTTGGAATACAATACGCTTGGATACAGCGCGGTTAAGTCCGAACAAACCCTTGGTGCCGGGATTGGTGCGGTGAGCGAAATTGATGATGTCGTCGCTCAAAATTACGTTGATCTCGATGCGTGGAAGATAGCTGTTAAGCAAGGCCATCTAGCGACCCAGGTTTTGGTTGAGTCGAGCGAGTTCGAGTTGGCAAGACGATCTGTCATGCGACGCTTGATGTGTAACGTGAGTGTGCCTGTGTCTGCGCTGACCACGCCAAAGGTTGCCGATCTTATCGATTCACTGGAAAGTCAGGGATATACAGAGCGGGAGGGCGGCTTTGTCTACCTCACTTCGCTAGGAAGATTAGCGATGCCACATTTCTGGTCGGATTCGTCACCAAGGTTTCGTTGGCTTTAACAACTCAAGCAGATAATTTTAGTTCAGACTCAAAATCTTCCCGTAATCGTTGCCACTCCATTGCAAACCACGGCGTTGTGCCAATCAGATCGCTGTTGAGCCACCCGTCAACCTCGTCACAATCCAGCCATTGGCATTCCTGGATCTCAGAGGGGTTGTAAGAGGGCAAGGGCCGACCGTTAACATGTCCTACGTATACAGAGCAAAGTTCGTGCTCGCTACCTACGTTTTCGAATTGAGCCTGGTATTCAAACTTAAATAGGAACGTCAGTTTTGCGGAAAGATCGAGCTCCTCTCGCAGTCGTCTTCGTGTTGCTTCTTCGAGGGTTTCGCCACGTCTCGGGTGGCTGCAGCAGGTGTTCGACCAGTAGCCGGGCCAAAGGGGTTTCAGTTCGCTGCGTCGCTGGAGTAACACCTCGCCCAGATCATTGAACAAGAAGATAGAGAAGGCTCTGTGCAGTTTGCCGTCGCCTTTGTGAGCGTTCAGTTTCTCTTCGAAACCGATAACGTTATCACTGGGGTCAACGAGCATAAGGGGTTCGTCGTCGAACGACACGATTGTGGTGTTTTCTCTCATAGCGAGTACCTTTTGTCGTCAACGTACAGAATAGGGTAAAAAGACCCACTCCTTGGGGAAGGACGCGTGAACTTAGCAATTCGGGTGGAGATCGGCGATCGTAGCTCTGGGGGCAGGGTGATCGCGAAGTCCCGATTGGGTTCACACTGCATCGTCTGGGGGCAGCCGGTGCGTGGGTCGAAACATTTGGGCCCTAAAAGGGCCCTATTCATTGACGGTACTTACTGCCGTGAGGGAGGGAGTGCCTCCGCCATGGCTGCAGGTGCCGCATATGGACCATCGATCCAGTTGTACTTCGCAGAGCTCAACAGGACGAAGTGGATCAGTACAGCTACCGAGAACAGGAACACGCCCTGCGCTACAAGTACCCGACGTGGATCAAATATTCTCCAGATCCGTGAGAAGGGTTGCGTTACAATCATTTCATCTCTCCATTTGGAATCACGACGAGCCCGTCTAGCCGGACAGTCGCTTGTTTAAGGTGATAGTCCCGGATTACATTCCGAACCAGGGCTGCCACTTCCATACAGCAATGTGAGCCGCACTGGCGATAGCCACAAACGTCCACATGCCTTTCTCGTAAGACCGCATGAACTCGCTAGCTTCGCTAGCAGTGAGTCCTGACATGCCTACATTTTCATCACTCATGGTTTTACCTCCCATGTAGTAGTTCGCGATCTGTCGCAGCTCAGTAATAAATACCGTGTTACGACGTTCTTCATCTGACCGTAGATACAGAGCATCGCAGGTCAAAAGATCTTCCCGGAGAAGCGCCTATCTGAGCACGCAACCCTGGGTAGATATGTCCACACTTGCGTGTGGTTGCGAGGGCAGGGCAGACGCCCTCGCGCATTAATCCATTCACTCTCTGCCGAGCGATTTACTGATCACCACCGGTGGTCATATCTGCCATGCCACCTGCAGCTTCTGACATTTCTTCAGCGTCTTCGGCGGGGGCCTCAGGCTCTGGTTTGGCGAGCTTCGCAAGGTTTGGATAGTCCTTGATCATGTTCGCGCCAAGCAGGGGCTTGTAGGCACCTTGGTGGCAGGTTTCACAGTTAACCTTTTGAGCATCACCCAACTTTCCGAGGCGGTGGGGTGGCAGCCAGTCAGTAGTTGGATCAACGTATTCGTTGTTCATCTCACGGACCATTCGGATGCCATGCCATGCTCTAACGCGTTGTGGTGAGCTCTCCTCCCAAGAGAAGAATGCACGAGAGTTGTGGCAGTAAGTGCAGTTGACCCCTAGTGCGCTTGAGAAGTGCATCATGAGGCTATAACCCCACTCTGACTCTTTCAGCGAAACACCACCTTCATCACGCAGTGCAGTGGTTCCCGCGTGACGACCATTTCTGTCGTCAAGGAGATAAGGCGTGAAGGGGTCCACAGGTAGGGAGGCGAGACCAGCTGCAACAGACGATACATTCTGCATCTGATTCTTCATGCCGCCCGCAACCTTGTGGCCAGGGTTAATATTCCATACGTACTCAGGAACGTTGTTGCCGCGGTGACAGGTGTAGCAGGTGACACCCGCACCACCGACGTGCTGACTCCAGTTTTCGTTGGCGTTTTGCGTCATCTGAATCATGACGCGAGCGACTTTCTTGGTGTACAGCGTGTCAGCAGCAAAGCCTTCACCGGCGACGTGGCAGTAATTACAGCCCTCTTCAGGTGAGACCCATTGGGTGATAGCCGCCATCAGCCGAGTAAACTCGCCGACTGAGAGGTCACCCAATACTTGGACGTTCTGATAAATGTCTTTTGCCTTAGGCCCAACAGCTGGTACAGCGGGGATGGCCTCGGGCGTGACATTGTCAGCTGCAAGCGCGTCGAGTCGGTCTGGATTATATAACCCCTCCATACCGGTGCCTCGATAGCCCCATTGAGTTGATTCGGGTGGTGGCATTTCGCAGCCACCGAGCAATAGCGCAGTACCCAGACCAACAGTTGCAAAGAGTTTGGTCGTTAGCGTTTTCATTGTGCACCCTCAGTCAGTAGTGGATCGACGACGGCTTCGCCAATCATTGGATAGCTAGGAACCAGTCCGTGCTTCATGCCCCACAGGTACCAGTTTTCAACAACGGTTCCGGTAAGAATGATGCCAATACCGCCTGTAACGCAGGTCAGTACACCGAACCACCATGCCCACTTATGGATTGATTCCATTGAGGCGTTGAAGCCCATGGTCCATCTCCAGAAGAGAGCGCCACGCTCTGCAGCGGTTCCTCGGTCAGTGATCTGATCGATCTCACGATCAGCGCCATATCGGCTGGTGGCCAAGATGGTTGCACCGTGCATGGCGAACAGAACCGCTGATCCATATAGGAAGAAAATGCTCCACATGTGGAAGGGGTTGTAGAACAAGTTTCCGTATCGCAGCGAGAAGGCTGCTGTCCAGTCAAGGTGGGGGAAGATCCCGAACGGCACCGCTTCTGACCAGCTTCCCATTAGAACAGGGCGAATAAAGCCCAATACTAGGTAGAGCCAAATCGCAGCTGCGAATGCCCAGGCCATTTGATTGCCCATGCCATAGTTATTGCCAAGAGCAAATGTGCGCCACCACCACAACATAATGGATAGCGTTAGGAAGGCACCGGCAATCAGCCACCAACCACCATCATTCAGCGGTGGGAAGGATAGGCCATATTGGGGGCCGGGCGGCTCGAGGGCTAGCCAGAACAGCTGGCGTACAAACTCGATGGGATCCCAGTTAACGGACGCAAACATGTTGAGTCCGATGATGAGGAAGGCGATGGTGCCCGTGAATAGGGCTGCTACACCCAATGGACCTAGGTAGATAGGGCCAATCTGAGCATCACCTAATTTACCCATCCAGTAGCTGTGAGTCAGGATGCCTGTCCGATCATCGTGAGTATTCTCGACGGGGACGCCTGCGTAGTCCGGTGCTGCCACCTGAACCGTTGTAAAGATATTTTGATATTCAATCATCGTAGTGATCCCCTTATCAGTACCAGATTGGTAGCGTTAGCCACCAGTTCCACCATTCAGGCCATCCCTTCGTCCAGAAAGGACCGCTGATGACGATACAAACAGCACTCCAGAAGGCCGCTGAGATAGCGACGAAGGTGCCGAGTCGGTGAATACCTAAAGCGCCGATCGAGTAACCGATGTCGTCACGGAAGTAAGTGTTCTCGTGCTCTCCTGTTTTGACGGTTTCACCGGCCCGAGGGTTGGTGGCCATCAGAATGAGCGAGCCGTGCATCGATAACGCGAGTGCAGTGGTGAAGAAGAAGGTCACCGCGAGCATGTGCGCTGGGTTGTAGTGGAAGTGGAGGAATTGGTAACCCACGTTCGACACCCAGTCTAAGTGGCTCATGATGCCGTAGGGGAAGCCATGACCCCAGGCACCTAGCAGCACAGGGCGGATGATTACCAGGGTAATGTAGGCGAGTACTGCAAACGAAAACGCGAAGGGTACGTGCAGTCCCATGCCGAGTTTTCGAGAGATCTCAACCTGCCGGAGGATCCACGATACAAAGGCACCGGTCGCGCAAATCGTGATGATTTGCCACAGTCCGCCCTCCTTCAACGGCGCCAATCCCAATCCGTATGACAGATCAGGTGGGGCGATGTTTATTCGCCAAATATTCCATGTATCTCCTAGGGCTGCGCCATAGAAAATCAGGGCTGTCCCCGTGACGGCGAAGAAAAGGGTCGTTATCCCGAAGAAACCGACGTAAAACGGCCCCATCCAGAAATCGAAAAGATCGCCGCCGAGTAAGGTACCCCCTCGGACTCGATACTTTTTCTCAAAGCTCATCATCGACATTGCATACTTCTCCCTTCCGAGCGCTAGGCGCTCCGTTTTCCTGGTCCTCGGTGGCTCGTCGGACCGTGTTATCTATCTCCAGACCCCAAGGAGCCTGGAACCACGCAAAGCTAAATTTTCATAAAGGCATAAGGCGCCACACTACTTGCCGCCCGTTTTGCTTCCTGCCAACAGTTGAGCTCGTGCTGTCGCACCAACTTCACCCGTTTAATCACTGCCTGCCCCAAAAACCACATGAACATCGTGATAAACAGCAACCGAAACTGAAGGTGTTCCCAAACAGTTTTGCGTTCTGTATTTCGCTTGGTTGTGGTCATACTTCCTCCCGTCATCGACGTTTGTCGTGCCGTGTTGTTGTAATTCGAATCGTTCATGCGACGCCCCTCAGTTGAAGGTCATGGCTCGCATCGAGCACATGCATGGCATTCACCGAGTCCGAGCTATCCGCGCGCGCAGCTTGCTCAGCGCTATCGCGAAGACGCTTAGCAGCCGAAATTCGGACTAAGACCGGTTGCTCTTCGATGATTTGATCAAGCAGTGCCTGCGCATCGTCCAGCCACGGGAGGCTGGCTCGCGTTGGCGTTGCAACGGTTTGATCGAGGTCTGTGCCAAGCGGCAAAATATTGAAGAGGGCGTCGAAAAGGGCGTTGCATACCTCTTGAATTAGGTAACAGGCGCCTGCGTATCCCATGAACGGCGTACCGGTGTGGCGGCGAATGATCGTGCCGGGCAGGGACGCGGGTATGAACATGCTTCTACCGCCTGCCTCGGCGACGTACATGCGTTCGTTATACCCACCAAAGACAAGCAGAGGGCTCGTCTTGTAGATCGACTCCCGTACTTCCTTGTTATCCGGTTTTACGCCAGCTTTACGGGAGTAATGGAAGGCACAGGGCAGACCCAGGTCTTCCTCTAGGAAATGTCGAAGTCCTCGGGTGTAGGTTTCGGTCGCTACTACACCAAAATTGGCCGTTGCGAAGAAATCTTGTGTGACGGAGCGCCATAGATCCCAAACAGGCTTGAGCGTCGTCATTTTTTCTTGCGCGATAAAGGGCTCAGGATCGATATCCAGCAATTCGCCCAGCTTTCGCAGGAACTTCGTCGTACTGTCTAGACCAATGGGCGCCTGCAAATAAGGCTTATCGAGGGTCTCACAAAGCTTTCTACCGAACTCTCGATACATGCAAATGTTAACCGCCGCGTCATCGAGCTTGGGAATCTCATTGAGATGACAACCGAGAGGGAAGACCATGTTCACCTCGACGTCCATACCTGCAAGAAGTCGCTGGATTTCAGCGAGATCGGACCAGGTATTGAAGTAGCCGTAGGCTGGACCAATGATATTGACCGTTTTAGACGGCGCGGCATCGGCTTTCTTTGCTTTGCGCTTTTTACTTGCACCGTACTGCTCCCAAAGCCAGACGAGCGCGCGGTCTGCACTCTGCCACTGATCTTCATCGATCGTGCG
>JAYOAN010000098.1:0-5973 GCA_038104285.1 Halieaceae bacterium | reverse complement strand
TGGTCCCCGGGGCCGGACTTGAACCGGCACGCTCGCAATGAGCGGGGGATTTTAAGTCCCCTGTGTCTACCAATTTCACCACCCGGGGTGGGCGAGAGCGCGCGATGATATCACGTCATACGGGTGACGCACGCCTAAAAGAGAGTGTTACAGTTGGGACAACTAAAAAAACCTAAAAAAACACAAGGGGCAGACATCAGTGTCAGTGCAACGCGGAGAATTTGGATCTCGTTTTGGTTTCATTATGGCTGCAGCGGGATCCGCCGTTGGGCTAGGTAATATATGGGGATTTCCTACTCAGGCAGCAAGTAACGGCGGTGCGGCGTTTGTGCTCGTTTACCTCGTCCTCGCCTTTCTACTCGCTTACCCCGTCCTCATGGCTGAGCTCACACTGGGGCGGCATGCACACGGCAATATGATCGCAGCGCTCGCGAAGGTCTCGCGTAACGGAACGCAGCGCGGTCTCGGTACTTTGGTGGGCATCGTCGGTATATTTACCGCCAGCCTCATCTTAAGTTTTTATGCCATTGTGTCAGGCTGGATGCTCGGCTTCGGCGCGGCATATCCGCTCGGCGCACTCGGCGCAGAAGAGACCTCGACCTGGCTAACCACTTTCGGTGACGCACGTAACTTGCTGTTAATGCTTATCTTTATGACGCTCACCATGACGGTCGTAGCGGGCGGCGTAGAGAAAGGCATCGAGCGATGGTCGAAACGCCTCATGCCGGCAATGATCGTCACACTCGTTTTGCTTTCGGGTTACGTGCTCACACTCGAGGGCGCGAGCAAAGGACTTGCGGTTTACCTCATACCGGATGTCTCAAAGATCTTATCGACCGAATTGGTCTTCAACGCCATGGGAGCGGCTTTCTTCTCACTTTCGCTCGGCGTCGGCACCATGCTGATATACGGTTCCTACATTTCAGATAACGAGCACTTACCTACGCTTGGCGCTCAGGTGGCACTCGTTGATGTCGGCATCGCGGTGCTTGCGGGCTTTTTGATCCTGCCAGCCATGTATGTCGCAGCGGAGCGCGGCGTGATGATTTTCAATGAAGCCGGTGGGCTGCTGTCTGAAGACACCCTTATTTTCACCGTATTACCCGCCCTATTCGAATCCATGAACGAGTCGGGGACCATTCTTGCCTTAGCGTTCTTTGGGCTAATGAGTATTGCGGCACTCACCTCCTCTATCTCGATGCTCGAAGTGCCAGTCGCATTTCTCGTAGAGCGCTTCAACTGGGGACGCACTCAGGCAGCAATGATAGCCACGCTCATTATCACCGTGATGAGCGCCACCATCGTGCTTAACTTCGAGGTGCTATTTGGGCTGGTAATTACTGCCAGTACGCGTTTCTCGCAGCCATTACTAGGTTTTGCACTTTGTATTTATGCAGGCTGGGTATGGCGCAGAGACAGCTTGCTGAAAGAACTCGCCCAAAATGAGTCATCCTCTGAGCCCACGTTATTTATGAAATGGTGGCCGTTTTATGCGCGGTTTGTGTGCCCGACAATCATCGCCCTTATCCTGATAAGGTCGTTGTAATTGCGACGACCTGTGTAGACGATTTGGGAGCGTTGCGCGCTAAAGCCACAGAGCTAACCTTTGCATCAGAGCCATCCCCTGAATAAAGTCAGACAAGCTACTTTTAAACCTTATTTGGGGAGACTGAAAGCCCAATACCAACCCCGTCTAACGGCAGGCCCTCGCGCAAAATTTCGGGCAAAAAAAAGCCTCCAACGTCACCGGTGGAGGCATTTACTGCTAACTACGGTCTGGACCGATTTTTAAACTGATAACCGACGCTCCTCAGTGCGGGCTCCGCATGATTTTAGTGAGTTCCTCACCTCGCCCCTCAAGCGATGCTTGGAGCGCCTTTTCCATGAGATAACGTGCTTGCGCCGTATAGGCATAAATACACGAGTGGACAGCAGCCTCGTGCCAATTCTCGACGCTACAAGCTGTTGAATAATTCTCAAACTCGCTCAACGTCTTGATGAGATCTGAGATGTGCTTAGGGCACTCGCAGTCGAGAAGGCTTTTAAGCTTGGCAGCCGCGTTAAGCGTGCTCTCGTCATAGATTCGGGGCTTTGCCTGAATCAGCTCGCCAAGGTTAATCTCGCCTTGCTTCGATTCGTGGTCAATCGCGACACGACCCAACTCAAAGGCAAGACGAGCGGACTCAGGTGGGTACTCCAGAGCTGTCATGCCGCGACGCTCGATTTCTTCAATCCATCGCTGATTGCAAAGTTGGTAAAGAACCAATGTGCGCTTTGCGCCCAAGCGAGTTGCTAACGTGTCCATGGCGTTGATGTTGGTCATCGAAACGGCCGGGCAATGAACAACAAGCATGTCTGCTTTTTCATCCGCGTCGAGTGTATCCACTGCATTCGCTAGCGGCATACGCGATAGGAAAGCGCTTATGCCTGACAAACACCCCTGATGCCCATCTAACCACTGGCAGAGCTCTGCACCCACAAAGACGACTCTCGACTTTGGTGCGGGAATGGCCTTGCTCATCCGGCTGCCACGATTGTTCACGAGGAGCTCGAGGGTCTTTCGGTCCGAGGAGGCAATCTCGCCGATGCGCACGCCATCTTCGACCAGTGCCGTGATCAGTTGCAGATGCTCAAGGTCGGACTGCGTGAATAGACGGCGACCCGACGCGGACTTGTAACTGGCACCCAGGCCATAACGGCGTTCCCAAACCCTAAGTGTGTCAGGCTTGAGACCAGTAAGTCTTGCTACGGTGCCAATTCCATACAGCGGGCGTGGTTCTAAGATGTTCGGTGTCTTCGCTGGTGCGTTCATGTTTTACCCACATTTTTGTTCATTAACTGTCGTGATTTACGCGGTTAATTGGGCTTCAGATCAGCAAATTTTGAATTCGTCCAAGTCTTGTTCAAGTGCCAGCTGGACAATGTCCAAGTTTCGCTGGGCAGACCGAAATTAGCCCCGTATAGATATCGTATCTACTGGGGCATACGTCATGATCGACAATACAGACGATAAAGACATCGAATTAATGTTCGCTGAGGCGCGTCGTTATGACCTGCTGACCGCAGAACAGGAGCAGCAGATCGACGCCGCTAAATGGCAGGCGGTTCGAGAGCTACATGCGCTCATTGCCAACGAAGACGAATTGTCCCAGTACTTGGCCACTTTCTGCGATCAATGCCTAATCAATCCGCCTCAGATACAACGTTTTCCGAATCGCGATTTACACTTTGTCCTGCGCAGGGAGCTTTCGGCTCTGTTCCGTGATGGAAGCCATAGTGCGCAGTCAAAAGAGGCCGCGACGAAACTCGGCACACTCAAGACCCCCGCGGGACGACTGAAATATGTCGAAGCACTCGAACTACCCGCGAGTCTTACCGTAGGCATTGCGGTTGCGATTTTGCGCCGGGCGGGCGGTCAGTTTGCAGACACTGTGTCCGACGCTATCGGGCATTGGCAGCGTCACTGGCAGTCACCCGTACCCTCCTTCGCTCTTGAGCAAAAGACTTTGTCTCAGCTTAAGCAGAAGCTCCGCCGGTACACGGAGGCGAGAGATCGACTGGTCATGCACAACCTTCGCCTGGTGTATTCAATCTCAGGTCGTTATAAGGGTCGGGGCGTCGGCTACCTCGATTTAGTGCAAGAGGGAACGCTTGGTCTTATCCGCGCAGCAGAAAAGTTCGAGTATGAAAAAGGTTTCCGATTCAGTACCTATTGTTTTAACTGGATTACTCAGGCGGTCCGTCGATACGTGGGAGACGCCGGAACACTGATTCGTTTCCCAACACATGTCCAAGAGCAAATCGGCAGGCTCTATAAAGAGGGACACGCTGAGCAGGCGAGAACAGGGCAGAAAGCTGACACAGAAACCTTGGCTGCTAATGCCGGCATGGACCCTGAAAAAGCCAGAGAGCTACTCCAGCTTCGAAACCTTACTGTATCGCTGGATGCGCCAAAGTATGATGATGACGACCAAAGCATGGTCGATACGCTCGTCGGAGAAAGCTTTGGTGAGGCGAGTGACGATGCAGAGCGAGAATCACTCGGTAAGTTTCTGGGTCATGCGATATCGCGCCTCGAGACTAATGAGCGTGAGGTGGTCAGTGCTCGCTGGGGCTTGAACAACGTGCCACCGCTTGGTCGCGCCGAAATCGCCGATAAGCTCGGCGTGAGTCGTGAATGGGTTCGACAGCTAGAGCGGTCCGCGTTGAAAAAACTCAAGGGTCAAATTGACGTTCAGAAAACGTTTGACGATTACCAACAAAGCAGTAACTGGTAGTCCCCTAGGCTAACGTCTCTACTGCTGAGGCGATATCTGGATATTTGTGCTGAAACCCCTGCTCCATGAGCACGGTAGGTAATACTTTTTGTCCCGTGAGCAATAACTCGTCAGCCATCTCACCGAGCATGAGACGCATCACAGGCGCTGGCATACCGAGTTTGAGTAGTACCGGTTTTCGCTGGGACACCGCGTCGGCAAAAGCACGATGAGTTGCGGGCTCGGGTGCCGTCATATTTACCGGTCCATGCACATCATCATTTTCCAGGCAAAAACGAATAGCTGCGACCATGTCTTCGATATGAATCCAGCTCAACCAGTGGCTTCCCTGCCCCATCCAAGAGGACACGCCAAACTTGAATGACTGGGTCATCTGGGGAAAAGCGCCTCCCTCAGCATCCAGCACCACGCCTGTTCTAAGTAATACCAATCGGGAGAAATCGCATGCTGCTCTTCGTGCCTCTGCCTCCCAGTCGGCACATAAGTTAGCGGAGAAACCTGCGCCAGAACCATCAGATTCCGTGAAAGAAATATTGTTGTCAGCCCCATAAAACCCAACGGCACTCCCGCTGAGAAACACCTTTGGCATGCCTTTGATCATGAGTTGATCGACCAAAGTTCGGGTCAACGCGATTCGGCTGTCTAGAATTTCGCGTTTGTAGCGATCGCTCCAACGTTTGTCCGCAAGTCCAGCACCCGCGAGATTGATGACTGTATCTAAGTCATCAGGTATTTCAGAGAGGCTCTGTACATACTGAAGTCTCCCGACTGACTCCAATGATTGGCGAGTCAGCACCGTGACCTCGTAACCATCAGAGAGCATCCCTTTGACCAAGGCCCGTCCAATTAGTCCCGTGCCGCCCGTCACAAATACTTTCATCAGCGCTATATCCTTCGCTTTCGTCCTACAACCACCGGACAGTAATCAACGTATACGTAAAATGCAGCAAACGGTTGAATCACTATCGACTTGGCTTCGCCGAATTGAGCGATGGGCAGTACTCACAGGTGCCGGCGTCAGCGCAGCATCCGGCATACCGACCTATAGAGACCGAACCGGTCGCTGGCTTCGCGTTGACCCCATACAACACCGTGAATTCGTTGAGTCACACAGTAAGCGCCAGCGGTATTGGGCACGCTCCATGGTGGGTTGGAAAGGCGTTGATGCAGCTCTCCCCAATGCAAATCACTATAGCCTCGCCGCGCTCGAGCGCTTGGGCAAAATCGACACACTGATCACGCAAAATGTAGACCGACTGCATCAGCGTGCAGGCTCGCAAAAGGTGATCGACCTGCATGGTAGGTTGGATCGAGCGGTCTGCTTGAGCTGCGGCTCTTTTGAGACTCGAGAGTCTCTACAAAATCGTTTACTGGCCGCAAATCCGTTTGTTCCCGAGTACAGCCACCTAGCACGTCCTGACGGTGACGCCGACGTACCCGACGACTACATTTCTCAAACCGTAACACCTGACTGTCTTTCCTGCGGCGGTACGCTAATGCCTGACGTCGTATTTTTCGGTGGCACAGTGCCAAAACCGCGGGTGGAGCAGTGTTTCGAGGCCATCGATCGATCGGCAGGTCTGCTTGTCGTTGGTAGCTCGTTACAGGTGTATTCAGGTTTCCGGTTTTGCCGGTACGCGCAAAAACGAGGAATACCTATTGTGATTGTTAACGAGGGACAGACCCGCGCTGACGA
>JAYOAN010000005.1:0-30004 GCA_038104285.1 Halieaceae bacterium | reverse complement strand
GGAGAATATTATCCAGGGCATGCGTTAATAATCCTCAGCTCGCATTCTCGGCGCATCAAAACTGAAATTGATACAACTCGAGATGTGCTCATGAGACACTATCCACATGAGCGAAGTGTCCGACATCCCCCAAGCCGAAGTGTCCGTTGTCGCTGCCGAAATGGCACGTCGTCAGGCATTAGAGGCAATGGGCATTGCTGTGTACGTGTCTCGGTACGATATGCCCGGAGCGGCGCCAGCGGTTCGGCAAAGGCTGGTGCAGATAGAAGCTGCGGAAGTTGCAACGGCTGACAGCCCTGCGCGGGCAGCGGTAGTGAACACAGCGAACTCTACGCCGGTACCGCAGGCGAGCTCGGCGACCAACACGGAGCTTACATCGACGCCATCTCAGAGCAGGGGTGTGTCGCAGACAAAATCTGCTGAGACGGTAAAGTTCTCCATGCTGCTCGCGTCGGCCGGCCCCTTTTTGTGGGTAGAACAGTTGGCTGACGGGCTTCTTCGGCAGGATCAGCTCGCTTTGATCAATGCGATGGCAAGAGCGTTAAGCTCTCAGGTATCCGTAAGGCAGCAGCAATTTGATTGGCCGATGCGAGGCAATGCGGCGCTCTCGGGTGACGCAGAGTCTGCAACGCAAGCACTGCAGGGGCTTATTCAACGAATGGCCCGAGAGGTTGACGCCAAGCGTGTCGTTGTTATGGGGGCTTGCCCGTTCTTACCGGATCGTATTGCGCAATCAGCCGTAGTTATCCCCGCGACAATAGCCATGCTTCAAAACCCTGCCTTAAAGCGCGAGGCCTGGCAGGCGCTCAAGCCACTTCGGGCGATTGACCTGGCCTCGAACTGAAGCCGTTGACCACTGCCCTAAAATGTCGACGCCTGAGGCCCTCTGACAACGCAAGGCTGACGAAACTCTATGAGGGTGGTGATGGTCCTTCGCTTTCCTTTTTGCAGTCGCTTAATGGCAAACCTTCCGGTGCTGCATGGTGTGCGGTATCGGGAGATCAGTTACTTGCCGTCGTCTGGCTTCACGTTTTTCAGGGTGAATCCGAAATCATCGATTTCCGCGTAGACACATCAATGCGGCGGCAAGGGATTGGGCGGTTTTTGCTTAATGAAACCCTTAATGCCCTAAATGTGTCCGGTATTAAGGCCGTGTTTCTGGAGGTTCGTCGCTCTAATGTGGCAGCAATTACTTTGTACGAAAGTGCGGGCTTTGCCAATATCGGGCAACGTAATAACTATTATGAAACGGCGTCTGGGCGTGAGGATGCGCTTTTGATGCGGCACGATTCGAATAAGAGGTAGAGAATCAGTGAATATTTTAGAAACGGACCATTGGTGTTTAATGCTGCCCTCAGAGTGGCAGGCAGAAAATGATGACGACATCATTCGTATCTTCGATCAGGACCAAGTAGGTGAGATCGAAATCACCACCTTGCACAAGCAGTCTGGAAAAGTCATGCCTGTAGAAATTCAGGATATGGCGCGTGACGAATCACCAGAAGTACCTCAGTGGGAGGCAGCCAACGCGGGTGCTTTCTCAGGTGTGAGCGGGCGGTATAGGGAAGACGGCGCTGCTGTGCGTGAGTGGTACCTGGGTTCGGAGAGTCTGCTGCTTTACGTAACCTATGTGTGCGACGAAGACGATGCAGGTATGGATGACGCTTCAGTGGACGAGCTTTTGGGTACGCTGGTCGTCGGAGATTCTCAAAAAGCCTAGGCGATCTCGCCCGTCACCCGGACCCGTTTGCTGCCCACTTCCACGGTTGTTTCCGCGCGTCTGGCGTTTTCAATGCGGGTATCAATCACGTTTTTAGCAGCGATCAAGAGTCCTGTAATGATAAAAGCACCGGGTGGCAAAATAGCCAGCAGTAGGCCGGTGTAGTCTTCCGCCACGACGATGGTCCAGTTGGCTGCCATCGGGCCCAGCAAAAGATCCATATTGGCGAAAACGGCGCCTGTGCCCAGAAGCTCCCGGATGGCGCCAAGTACGACTAGCACGAGTCCGAATCCCATACCCATCATGAACCCATCGGCCAATGCAGGTGCAATTGGGTTTTTGGCAGCGAAGGCATCAGCGCGACCTAATATGACGCAGTTGGTGGTAATCAGCGGCAAGAAAATGCCCAGTATCTGATACAACTCGTAGGCATAGGCCTGCATCAAGAGTTCGGTACCGGTTACCGCCGCCGCGATAATAAGGACAAACGCAGGTAATCGAATTGATTCGGTGACGACGTTCCTGATCAGAGAGACACATAGGTTTGAGGTAACCAACACGAATAATGTCGCGGCCGCCAATCCCATCGCGTTCACCACGCTTGCGGTAACAGCCAGTAGTGGGCAAAGTCCCAACAACTGCACCAAGGCAGGATTATTTTTCCACAATCCGTTATGGGTGATTTGACGATAGGTTTGAGTGCTCATGATGCATCCTCTTCGACGAGTTCGAATAGGTCTTGCTTGTTAGTTTGCGCGTAGTCCAGCGCACTTTTGACCGCAGAGACGACAGCGCGCGGCGTGACCGTCGCACCTGTGAACGCATCGAACTCTCCACCGTCCTTTTTAACCGCCCAGCCGTCAGGTGATGGGGCTGTAAGATTCTTACTGTCAAAGGACAAAATCCACGGCGACTTTTTAAGCTCAACCTTGTCGCCGAGACCGGGGGTTTCGCGATGACTGAGCACACGAACGCCTGCAATGGAACCTGAGCGATTAATGCCTACGAGCAACCGAATATCGCCGCTGTAACCATCGCGTGCCGTTGTGGGAAGTATTACACCGGTGACCTCGCCATTCATACGAGCGCGATACCCTGACGTCTCCTCTCGCAGTGCGAGGAAGGGACCGTCAGCCGCAAGCGGGAAGGTATCGTCAATCAGTTGATTGTCATGTGTTTGAGCAGGGAAGATCTCTAATAGCTGTCGTGCTTCCGCTGCGCGCTCCGCGGCCGCAATCGGCTCTTTGGTTTGTTCATAGACACCGCTGATCAAGCCTGAGCCGACGGCAGCAAAGGCTGCAAGAAGCGCAGCACCGATAAGGCTAGAAATTACGGTTCTCACTCATCGACCTCGATTTTCTTCGTACCATACACCTGCGGCTGCGTGTATTGATCGATAAACGGCGCCGCGAAGTTGAGTAGCAGTACACCGAAGGCGACGGCATCTGGGTAGTTTCCGTTCACACGAATCAGATACACCAACACGCCAACACCCGCACCGAAAATGAGACGGCCACGGTTTGAGACGGCAGAGCTCACGGGGTCGGTGATAATGAAGAAGGCGCCAAACATGGTGGCGCCGCTGAACAGATGGAACAGTACGGAGCCGCCGCCCGTTGAGCTGCCTTCATCAAATCCGAGTAACGCACAGAGGCTCAAAGCACCTAGCATCCCAACTGGCGCGTGCCAGGTAAAAATGCGCTGACGAAGTAACCAGATGCCGCCGGCTAGGAATGCGAGATTAACCAGGTCCCAGCCAATCCCTGCAATGGGGCCCGCCAGCTCAGATTTAGCGATCATCAGGTCGTCAAACAACATACCAGCGTTCTGCCTGAATAGGTCGAGTGGCGTTGCTGCAGTCACACCGTCGTAGCTTGCAGGCGCGAACAGCGCGGTAAGTGCATCCAGAACGCCGGGTACCTCACCGACACCTCTAGGCTCCGTCCACGAGCTCATCTGGAGCGGGAAGGACACCAGCAAAACGACATAGCCGACCATAGCGGGGTTGAACGGGTTATATCCCAGACCACCGAACACATGTTTCCCAAGTAATACCGAGACGCCGATACCCACAGTAATCAGCCACCAAGGCGAGTAGGGGGGGAGGGCGATACAAAGTAGTGTTGCCGTCACAATGACGCTGTGATCCTTCAGCGGCGACTTGAAGTCTTTGCCTCGTAACCACAAGGCCCAAGCTTCGAAGCCCATGGCCAACATCGAGCCGAAGATAATATTCACCAAGGTTCCGGGGCCAAAGAACCAAGTCAGGACCGCAACGCCCGGTAGTGTCGCGAGCAGCACCTGCTTCATGACTTGCTCAACCGAGGTCACGGGCTTGTGCACGTGAGGCGAGGAGATATGCATCAGACTCATTGTGCTTTTTCCTCAGTGGCCGTTTGCGCCTGAGCATCTTTTTTCGCTTTGGCGCGCTCGATGGCGGCCTGCACAGGGTCGTCTCCAGATTTGGCGCGTGCTTCAGCCGCAGCCTTTCGAGCAGCGCGTTTCGCCTCTTTCGCCGCAGCTTCTCGCTCTAAGCGCTCTTGTCGCGCTTCAAAACGTGCCCGCGAGTTATCGGAGCGAATTTTCTCCTTCGCCGCCTCACGGATGGCACCTTTGGCAGAGCGATAGTACTGAACTAGAGGTATGTGACTCGGGCAGACGTAGGCGCACGCACCGCACTCGATACAATCAAGCAAGTTATGTCGCTCAAGCTGCTCATTATCCTTTGCGCGTGCATACCAGTAGAGCTGCTGCGGCAGAAGGGATGCGGGACAGGCTTCCGCACACATACCGCAACGAATACAGGCTTGCTGAGGCTGCGGTGGCGGTATCTCAGTCCGCGTTGGCGCCAGTATACAATTAGTGATTTTGACGACGGGCATATCGAGATCGGTGACCGCAAAGCCCATCATGGGTCCGCCATGAATGACACGATCTGCAGCCTTGTCATCGAAAGCTGCGTCCCTAAGAAGTTCGCCGATGGGTGTTCCCAGCATGACGCGGCGGTTACCCGGCGTCTGTAGGGACATCCCCGTGACCGTGGTAATTCGGTCGGTCAGTGGCTTGCCATCGATGAGTGCATCACGAACCGCAATGGCCGTACTCGGGTTCTGGCACAAAATGCCTATATCGGCAGGAATACCGCCGGAGGGAACCTGCATATCAAACAGGATCTCAATGAGCTGCTTCTCACCGCCCGAGGGGTATTTGGTGGGGAAGGTGACCACATCCGCGATATCGAGCGCTTCTGCCGCCTTGACCATCGCCTTAGCCGCGTCAGGCTTATTGTCTTCCACGGCGAGGATCACATTCTCTGCGCCTACCATATGCGCAAGTATTTCCGCGCCCTCAACAATTTCTTGGGCATAACACTGCATGACCGTATCGTCTGCCGAGATATAAGGCTCGCACTCAGTGCCATTAATGATCAGCGTATGAATGCCTTGATCACGATCGGACGCCAGTTTGATTGCGGTGGGAAAGCCCGCCCCGCCAAGACCCGCAATCCCTGCCTGTCGGACGCATTCTAGAAGTTCAGCTTTGGGCGTCTCGCGCCAGTTATCCAGCCCTTTGAGGTCAATCCAGGTGTCTTCACCGTCTAGCGTGATCTCGATACAGGTATCGGTTAAGCCGGAGGCGTGAGGTACCGCACGCGATTCGATGGCAGTGACAGTGCCTGAGCTCGGAGCATGCACGGGAACACTCACAGGGCCCTGAGCCTCTGCAATCATTTGTCCGCCTTTAACCACGTCACCCACATCCACGATGGAGCGCGCTGGGGCCCCAATGTGCTGGGTAATGGGTAAGACCAGCTTTGAGGGCAAGGGCATCTCGTGAACTCGCCCCGGCTCCGCGAGTTCCTTGCGCTCTGGCGGATGAATGCCGCCGTGGATATCAAAAATTTGCCTCATGCCGCGGCCTGCTCCGTCTCCGACTGAGTGGTCTCGTCCGAGCCACGGTCAGTCGCGATCAGGTTCTCGCGCGAGGAATCCTCAGGCAGCGGCCAGTACCAGTGCTGAATACCACCCTTGCGAGGAATCATATCGATACAGTCGACAGGACAGGGCTCAACGCATAGGTCACAGCCGGTGCATTCATCGATGATCACCGTATGCATTTGCTTAGCCGCGCCCAAAATCGCATCGACAGGGCAGGCTTGAATACACTTTGTGCAACCAATGCACTCGTCTTCCCGGATGTAGGCAACCGTCGGCTCAGCTTCGACACCGTGTTCTGCATCTAGGGGCTCGGGCTCGACATCGAGCAGATTAGCCAGCGCTTGAATGGTGTCTTCACCGCCAGGGGGGCATTTATTGATGGAATCACCTTCGGCGATCGCTTCAGCATAAGGCCTGCACCCGGGGTAACCGCACTGGCCGCACTGTGTCTGCGGGAGAATGCTATTGATTTGATCTGAAAGCGGGTTGCCCTCAACTTCAAAGCGGACAGCAGCAAACCCTAGCAAGGCGCCGAAGACGATGGCCATGCCAACGAGCGCGGCTAGGGCGAGCAAGATCGGATTGGCAAGGATCGTCTCAATCATTAGACCAATCCGGCAAAACCCATGAAGGCGAGAGAGGCAAGGCCGGCTGTGATCATTCCGATTGCAGCGCCCTGAAAGGCTTCGGGTACGTCAGCGACGACAAGACGCTCGCGCATGGCGGCGAACAGTATCAAGACTAAAGAAAAGCCAAGGGCGGCGCCCATGCCGTAAACGAGGCTTTGCATAAAGTTATGTGCCTGATTGATGTTGAGTAATGCAACACCGAGGACGGCGCAGTTCGTCGTGATCAGCGGTAGATAGACACCAAGTACGCGATGAAGGAGGGGACTCGTTTTTCGAACCACCATTTCCGTAAATTGAACCACCACTGCAATCACCAAGATGAACGACAGTGTTCTCAAATACGTGAGATCAAGCGGCGCAAGGAGGTATTCGTAGGTCAAATAGCTACAGACGGAGGCAAGTGTGAGGACAAACGTGGTAGCGGCAGACATACCGATTGCCGTGTCGAGTTTGTTTGAGACGCCCATAAACGGGCAGAGGCCCAAGAACTGAACCAATACGAAATTATTGACCAGTACTGCGGCAACCAGCAGTACGGCGTAGTCCCCTAACATCTTACTCCAGCAGGCTTCTGGGCCCGTCTCATTGAATTGCCCCCAATAGTAAGGAATCGTGGGCCAATCGAACAGTAATTGTTTGGACTAGCACTAGTACTATTTTGGAATAGCACCGTCTCAGTAAACGTGCGGGATGTTATTGGTTTACTGCTTACCCGCTTCCACCATGGCTGCTACCGCGTCAGGATCGATCCGCTGGATAAGGGGAGAGAACTTGTTGATTGTGTGTCCTTCTAGAGGAGCAGTCAGATCGGTCCAATCCAGAGACAGACCTAAGAACACTTCGCTCTTCTCCGCCATCACGGGCAGCACCGGTTTGAGATAGGTCATCAGGATGCGGAAACAATTAATACCGACTGAACAAGCGTCCTGAACGTCTTGCTCTCGACCTTCCTCTTTCGCGAGTACCCAAGGCTTTTTCTCATCGATGTACTGATTCGCTCGATCCGCTAGCGCAATGATCTCGCGCATTGCTCGCTGGAAATCCCGGGCTTCATAGAGCGCCGCGATGGAATCACCTGCACTGATCAATTCGTTCAGCAGTTCAGGCTCACTGCACGTCGTACTGAGCTGATTATCAAAACGCTTTCGCAGGAAGCCCGCGCAGCGACTTGCAATGTTTACGACTTTGCCGACCAAGTCAGAATTAACGCGCTGGACAAAGTCCTCGAGGTTGAGATCCATATCGTCGACATTGGGGCTTAGTTTTGCTGCGAAGTAATAGCGCAGGTACTCAGCCTCCAGGTGTTCGAGGTAGGTTGAGGCCATGATAAATGTGCCGCGACTCTTCGACATCTTGGTGCCATCGACCGTTAGGAAACCGTGGGCGAAAATCGCGGTAGGCTGGCGAAGTCCGGCACTCGCTAGCATCGCAGGCCAGAACAAACCGTGGAAGTTGATAATGTCTTTGCCAATGAAGTGGTAGAGCTCGGTATCGTTGCCGGGTTGCCAATAGCTCTCGAAATCATCGCCCGTGCGCTCGCACAGATTTTGGTGGCTCGCGATGTAGCCAATGGGCGCGTCGAGCCAAACATAGAAGTATTTGTCGGGGTAACCGGGAATCTCGAAGCCGAAATAGGGCGCATCTCGGGAGATATCCCAATCTTGAAGTCCCGCGTCAATCCACTCTCGAAGCTTGTTGGCGATTGGCGTTTGCAGCTGTTCACCCGACACCCATTCCGCAAGAAGGTCCTGAAAAGCGCTGAGCGTAAAAAATAAGTGATCTGACGCTTTCTCCACCGGTGTCGAGCCGGAGAGTGCAGAAACTGGATCGATGACTTCCGTTGGGGAGTAAGTGGCACCACAGGCTTCGCAGTTATCGCCGTATTGATCTGGCGTCTTGCACTTTGGGCACGCGCCTTTGATGAAACGATCGGCAAGGAACAGACCCTTAACTTCGTCGTAGGCTTGCACAACACTTCTGACGGCGATGTGGCCATTCGCTTCTAGACGTTTAAAGATCGTCTCAGACCAGTTCTGGTTCTCTGGCGAATGCGTCGAGTGATAGTTATCAAAAGAGACATGAAAGCCCGCCGAATCGGCTTCGTGAAGCGCTTTAATGTTGGCGATATGTGTTTCTGGTGTGACGCCCTGCTTCTCCGCTGACAACATAATTGCTGTGCCGTGCGCGTCGTCAGCACAGACATATCGACAATGGTTACCACGCGAGCGTTGAAAGCGAACCCAGATATCAGTTTGCACCTGCTCGAGCATGTGCCCCAAATGCAGTGGCGCATTGGCGTAGGGGAGAGCAGATGTGACGAGAATCTTTCGCGCTGACATGGTGTGTGGGCTCAGGTAAAAACGGGCGCCATTGTAGCCGCACCGCGCTATTGGTAACAGTGGTGACACCCTCTGATGGGAAAAAGTCCGCGTTACTCGCTAATAATGCCGTGGTTATCTTTCTTCGGTGAAAACCGCTTACTCACAGTCACTTGTTCAGAACTGAATCGATGTCACCCATCGACCAGTGGCTGATATATACTCGCGACCTTTTCCAACTGCAGTCTTCAACGAGGGGTTAAATGACGCAGGGTGTCAGCACAGTAAAGCACGTCGTTGCGATTGCCTCTGGCAAAGGCGGTGTGGGTAAGTCGACGGTATCCGTCAATCTTGCGGTTGCTGCAGCGCAGCTGGGTCTGAAGGTTGGCCTACTCGATGCGGATATCTACGGGCCGAGTCAGGCGCGCTTACTGGGCATAGCCGACGGCGTAATGCCCGATGTCATTGAGGAGAAGATTTTTCTTCCGATTCAAGCACACGGCATCGCTGCAATGTCGATGGCGTTTTTAACGCGTGAAAAAACCGCGATGGTCTGGCGTGGCCCAATGGCGAGTGGCGCGCTGCAGCAAATGATTGAATCCACGCAGTGGGGAGATTTGGATGTGCTGTTCGTCGATATGCCACCCGGAACAGGCGATATCCAACTGACGCTATCGCAGCGCACGCAATTGGCTGGGGTGGTTGTTGTTACCACTCCCCAGGATATCGCGTTGATTGACGCGCGTCGCGCTGTTGAGATGTTCAACAAGGTTTCGGTACCCGTCCTAGGCATGATTCAAAACATGGCGACGCATGTCTGCTCAAACTGCGGTCATGAAGATCCGGTTTTTGGCAGTGAGGGCGGTAAGAATTTGGCGAATGAATACGATTCGCGCTTGCTTGCGAATATTCCCTTGTCCAGACAAATTCGAGAGACAAGCGATGCGGGGCAGCCGATTGTGATTGCCGAGCCAGAGAGTGTAGGTGCGATGGCCTATCGTGATGCAGCGGCAGAGGTCATGGCGTCGTTGGATGCTGCAGCACGTCCCGCCACGCCGACGATAAGCATGACGGATTAGGCTGATTGCACCCCAATCAGTGAAAAAAAATTGCAGGAGTAAACGTGAGTATTAAGTCAGATCTATGGATTCGTCGAATGGCCGATCAGCACAAAATGATCGAGCCCTTTGAGGCTGGGCAGGTGCGGCATAACAGCGCTGGTGAAAGACTGATTTCGTACGGCACCTCTAGCTATGGCTATGACGTTCGCTGCTCTCGCGAGTTCAAGGTGTTTACGAATATCAACTCTGCGACCGTTGATCCGAAAGCATTCGACAACGACTCATTTGTTGATGTGGAGAGTGATGTCTGTGTCATTCCGCCTAACTCTTTTGCGCTGGCGCGAACGGTCGAGTATTTCCGGATCCCGAGAAATGTACTGACTGTTTGTTTAGGCAAGTCGACTTACGCGCGTTGCGGCATCATTGTCAATGTGACGCCCCTTGAGCCAGAGTGGGAAGGGCACGTCACACTCGAATTCTCGAACACCACGACACTGCCCGCGAAGATCTATGCGAACGAGGGTGTTGCTCAGATGCTGTTCTTCGAATCTGATGAGGTCTGCGAAACCAGTTACGCTGATCGAGGTGGTAAGTACCAAGGACAGACGGGCGTTACGCTGCCCAAGACCTAATGCTTATTGAAGCGGATCCGGCTGGTCTGCTTCATCCAGCCAAGTGAGAGACTTAATCTCCACCTTGATCGTAGCGCTGCGCTCAACGTGTTTGGTTTTGACCATCAAATAGTCGAGGCTAGGCGCTAACCAGATCTCTGAGGCGCGCCTTTTCGAGTTCTTGTGTACCGCCTGATAGTGAACGGCTTCTATGTCGCCAAGTGGTGTCTGCAGCGTTTCATTCGGTAAACGCCGCCAAGACTTATCACTAATCTTTGCACCATCGACCACTCGAAACTGCAATGTCTCCGGTGGTACATCCGATTGCATAAGCGTTAGCCGCAACTGTTGCTGCTGCGAAAATTGATCGAGCACGCCGGGCTCTAGTGGGTGTTCGCTCCACTCACCGCGCTTCATGCTTTTTATGACGCCGAGTTCTTTATCAAACTCGACTGCCCGATTAGTGCTTTTGAGCGTTTTGACCTTGGAGTCAAATCGAACACCTTCAATGCCCGAGTCGGTTAACCGAAAATCCGCAGATTCCTTCATTTTGATGAGGAAGTTTTTGCCGCTGCTCTCTAGACGGTAGGTGTCTCCATTGCGCGTCAAAGAGCGCGATAAATCGAGCGTCATACCAAGCGCAGTTGTTTTATAGGCAGCTTCGAAAGGCCGCAGAGCACTGATTACAGCGTCGGAAGACTGAGCACTGGTCGTAAGAGGAATTATCGAAGCGACCCATAAAATTGCCGCAGCCAGCACAGTAGTTACTGGCTTGGCACAAGCATCGGTGAGCATTTTAGAGCTGCGCACTGGTAGGTTCCCAGGTGGCACCACTTGGTGGCAGGAGTTTACCGTCTAAATAGGCACCCTCCTCGGCGTGTACAACACGCTCTTGAAGATGCCAATTCACAGCTTCGGGAAAGATGCAGTGCTCGACCTCGAGCACTTTCGAAGCCAGTGTCTCCGCAGTGTCGAGATCCTCAATGGTGACACGTGCTTGCAGAATAGCGGGGCCGCCATCAAGTTCATTGGTCACGTAGTGCACGGTTGCGCCTGCCTCCGAGTCGCCAGCGTCGATAGCACGCTGATGGGTATTCAGTCCTGTGTACTTAGGCAACAAGGATGGGTGAATGTTCACCAGCTTTCCCAAAAATCTGTCGATAAATACAGGCGTCAGAATCCGCATAAAGCCCGCGAGGACAATGACATCAGGCTGTGCCGAGGCCACTTCCGCTGCCAGCGCAGCATCAAACGCCTCGCGGGTCTCGAATCTTTTGTGATCGATGACCGCCGTCGCAATATCCCGTTTCTTTGCGGTAACGATTCCCTGAGCATCGGGGCGGTTACTGATAACTTTTACGATGTTACCGTTAAGTAAACCGTGGCTGCTTGCCTCCAGAAAGACTTCCATGTTGGAGCCACGTCCAGAGATGAGGATGACAATATTTTTTGTGGGCTTGGTTGCGGTCGGTTGCGAAGTCATTTGCAAAGACTGTTCCCGTGCTCGTCTCTTTTCAGTGCTCGACTCTTTCAAGTGCTCGTTCAAGTGCTCGCTTTTCAGGACGTAAACGTTACCGAGCCATCTCCCGCCTCGACGCGCCCCAGCTCCCAGCAGTCTAAACCCTGCTCGGTCAGCAATTGGATGGCTGCCTCAGCTTTTGTTTGACCCACAATAACGGTCATACCGACGCCACAGTTAAAGGTTCGGTGCATCTCTTCTTCTGCGACGCCGCCGGCGTCTGCGAGCCACTTAAAGACAGGGGGCAGATCCCAAGAGGATTTATCGAGCACTGCCGAGCACCCCTCGGGCAATACCCGCGGAATGTTCTCTAGGAGACCACCGCCCGTGATGTGTGCCAGTGCATGCGGTTTGATCTCGCGTTGCAGCGCCAGGAGTGGCTTGTTGTAAATTTGTGTTGGTGCCATCAAGGCATCAGCAAGCGTTGTCGATCCACAAGGCGTCGAAAGGTCTGCGCCTGAGACTTCGATAATTTTACGGATCAGCGAGTAGCCGTTTGAGTGCGGGCCCGAGGAGGCGATGCCAATAATGATGTCGCCTGGCGCAACTTTGTGTCCGTCGATGATCTGATTCTTTTCAACGACGCCAACACAGAACCCAGCAAGATCATAGTCCTCGCCGTCGTACATGCCGGGCATCTCTGCCGTTTCACCACCTACAAGCGCGGCGCCCGCCAGCTCACAGCCTTTACCGATGCCCTCAATCACGTTTGCCGCGACGTCAACGTTGAGCTTTCCGGTAGCGTAGTAATCGAGAAAGAGGAGTGGTTCTGCACCCACGACAGCAATATCGTTGCTACACATGGCTACCAAGTCGATGCCGATGGTGTCGTGTCTACCTAGCTGCATGGCTAGGCGCAATTTCGTTCCTACACCATCGGTGCCGGAGACGAGCACGGGACTGCGATACCCTTCGGGAATCTCACACAACGCGCCGAAACCTCCGAGACCCCCCAGTACTTCAGGTCGCCGCGTTGCCTTCGATACGTGTTTTATACGATCTACTAAGGCATTACCTGCATCGATGTCGACGCCCGCGTCTTTATAAGTTAACCCTTGGGTTTGTTGCCGGTCTGTCATAACGTCCCTCTCGTATGGGCGGGAAGATTACTCGCTGACTACTCATGAGGAAAGCGACCAACTCAACTTTCGCTGGTAAACTGGAAACTATGAGACGTATTTACGCAATCTTCTTCACGATTTCGCTAACACTCGCGGGTCTTTTCAGCAGTGGGGCTTCGCTTGCTGCCGATGATTTCTTTGCTGAGGCAGTAGCGGTTGAAAACCGCAGCGCGGGTGAGTTGAAGCGCGCAGCGGGTGACGCACTGACGCGCGTTTTGGTCAGGGTTTCTGGCAACGAGCAAATTCTCGAGGAAGAGGCATTCGCAGCAGCAGTAAAGGACGCACAATCACACGTGCTGTTGTATAGCTATCAAGATGATATGGATGTCGGTACCCGCATCTTTTTCGAATTCGATGATGCATTTGTTCGCGGCTTGTTTCGTGACCATTCGGTGCTGTATTGGGAACAGCGACGCCCGCCAGTGGTGATTTGGCTGGCGCTAGATGAGCCGTTCTCTCGTCGCTTTGCTGCGCGATCAGACGACGTTGAGTTGTTGTCACCCTCGCTTGAGCGCTTCGAGGCTCGGGGCGTGGAGGTTCGTTTCCCGCTCCTCGATTTGGCGGACTCTGCGGCGCTGCCGGTTAATGCAATCTGGGAGAGAGATTTCGAGCAAGTTCGGCGTGCATCTGGCAGATACGGGACGGAGTATGCGCTGGTTGGCCGTTGGATTGATTTGAGCGACGGAAGCAAACTCGTTGATTGGTATTACGTGGGTCCAGAGCAAACAGAAAATATTCAGTTCCGAGCGTCTGACCTGTCCGATATTTGGGAGCGTGGTGTCGATCTTGCGGTCGACACAATGCGAGACTCGCTTGCGGTTACCTTGCAGCAGTTCGAGGTATCCAATGCGATCGCTGTGTCGGTGCGGGGCGTTCATTCCTATGCTGACTACCGCGCGGTATCTTCTGTCTTTGATGAACTGGGGCGGCTTGTCGATCTCAGAATTGATTCTCTTAATGGCGACAGGGTGACATATCGGGTGGTTGGCGTTTCGTCGGCCGAGCAGGTGGCAAGACTCATACCCTCACGCTCCGGATTGTTGGCTCAGTCCGTGACCCGTCAGGATGAGCTCGAATTGATCTGGGAGTCTCTCTGATGAACGAAGGGGATATTAAAAAGCCCTCGCAATCGCAGTGGCTGCTCATTGCAATTTCTATCTGTCTTTTGCTTGCGGCGCTGATCAGCCTCCGAGAAATTCTGATGCCTTTTGCGATTGGTGCTCTGATCGCCTATCTGGGCGATCCATTAGTCGACCGGCTTGAAGATCGTGGATTCTCTCGCACCAACGGGGTCATCATTGTTTTTGGGCTTTTTCTGGGACTGCTGGTCCTGGTTATTGCCGTAGTCGCGCCTCTGCTCATTAAGCAGCTCTCAGAGCTTGCAGCCGCGATCCCCGAGGCGTATCGCTGGCTGTCGTCGGTGGCGGTGCCAAAATTACAGGCATGGCTCAGCCTCACCCCCATCAATCTGCCGGAGCTTGACTGGCGCACAAGCCTCAGCGAGCACTGGACATCGGTCGGTAAGATGACGGGGGGCGTCGTTCAACAAGTCACTGCGTCCAGTCTGTCGCTGTTAACGGGATTGCTAAATGTGGCGTTGGTGCCTGTGGTTGCTTTCTATTTGATGCGCGATTGGGACCTAATGATGGCAGGCATCATGAATTTGGTACCGCGAGCGATGGTGGCTGGTGTCACCAGTGCGATCAGTGAAGCGCACTCCGTACTCGAAGCATTTGTGCGGGGACAGCTGGTAGTGATGGGTGCGCAAGCGCTCATCTACAGCGTCGGTCTTTGGTTGGTGGGTTTAAACTATGCGATTGTTCTCGGTCTTATCGCCGGGGCAGCAAGTATTATCCCTTACGCGGGAGCCGCAATTGGCGTTGGTAGTGCGTTAATGGTGGCCTACCTGCAGTTTGGATTAGACCTATGGGCTCTGGGCCTGGTGGCTTCCGTATTTATCATTGGGCAGCTCATTGAGAGCTTTGCGTTAACGCCTTTGTTGATTGGGGATCGAATAGGCCTCCACCCTGTTGCCGTTATCTTCGCGCTTATGGCGGGCGGGCAACTGGCGGGCTTTACCGGCATATTGATCGCCTTGCCTGTGGCGGCCGTGCTACTCATATTCTGTCGTCGCCTGGTGAATATGTACCTTACTACTGACACCTATTTGGGTGAGTAGGGCGTGGTCATGAATCCCACGCCTTCGCAGCTTGTTCTGCCGATCTCTACCGATCCCGATGCGACTTGGGAGCACTGGGTATCGCGACGTGAGACGGCGTTGGTAGAACATGCTCTGACCGATATCACGTCATCTCATCCTGGCGTTTTTGTCTGGGGAGAGGAAGGTTTAGGCAAAAGTCACTTGCTGCAGGCGGTTTGTGCGAGCCTTGGTAGTGACGTGAGTTATATCCCCCTGTCCTTGGTTTTGGATGTGCCACCCGGCGCGCTCTTGGACGGTGTTGAGGGAAACGCTGCTGTGCTCATCGACGATGTTGAGTTGGCGATCTCCAGCGAAGAATGGCAGGAAGGACTGTTTCATTGTTTTAACCGCTGCGTAGACACTGGAACACCGCTGATTGTTGCTTCACGCGTCGCCGTTGCCGGCCTTGATGACTTGCTACCCGATTTGAAATCTCGGCTTGCGCTGCTTGCGGGATTTCGACTGCCAAGTTGGGCGATGGATGCTTTTGAGTCGTTGTTGATTAACCTCGCCAAACATCGCGGGTTAATGCTAACCGAGGACGTTGCTCGTTATCTGACGCGTCGGCTCCGTCAAACGCCGACTGAGGCGCTGGTCGCGATTGAACAAATCGAGCGCTCAAGCCTGATTGAGCAGCGCACGCCAACCATCCCCTTTTTGAAAACACTGGGGTTGTAGGCTTATCGACCAGACTGACAGGGGTTTAGTGCGGCTTTCAGTCTTGGCCGTTGGCCTCAGGCACGGCCAGCTCATGCTCACCCAGGGCGAGATAACGTCTTAATCGTGCAACTAAAATATAGAGCGGAATCGTATCAAGCAGCGCCACCGCGGCTTTGAATCCGTAGTTGCTCGCCACCAAAACCAACAGCGTTTGAAAGGCCATCTCTCCGCGCAGAAATACTGCGCCAAAGGTTACGGTAACGACCATGACCGAATCGACGAGCTGGCTGAGTAGGGTGCTAAAGTTATTTCGCAGCCAAAGGTGCTTGCCTTTGGTAACGCGCTTCCAAAAGTGGAATAACTGAACGTCACAGTACTGTGCTGTTATGTAGGCAGCCATAGAAGCGGTCACCGCGCCACTGGTCATCGCATACATGACCGTAAACAGCTCAACATTGCCCTCGAGTGAATCCCCGGAAGGGAGCGGTATGGGCTGGGCGAGTTGAAGGATCTGCCAGGGCGGCATATTGGCAGGGTCTACCGAGGTGGCGTACTGCCCTGCGGTCATTATCAACAAAATGAACCCGTTAATAAATAATCCCACGGTTACCAAAAAGTTAGCACGGGACTTTCCATAAAGTTCAGAAATCAGATCGGTACACAAAAAGGTAATCGGGTAGGGCAGAACACCCACTGCGACTGCCAGTGGTCCGAGTTGAACAAACTTTGTGATGCCGATGACATTCAGCAATGTCATTGCAGATAAAAACACGCCTGCGAGCACCAGGAAAACGCGCTCTCGGCGCTCGGTTAATTGCAGCGGGGAGAGTGAAGTGGCGTCTGTCACCTTTCTATTTGTCCTAAGTTCGCGTGGATTACTGAGCCGTTAATGACGGGACTTTGGTGAGCCCATGAAATTGCGCCTGCTATTTCTTCAGGTGTGACGAGACGACCGAAGCCATTTTGCGAGCCGATGTCATACATGAGCTCGGTATCACCCCCTAAATGCTGCTTTAGCATTTCTGTGTCAGTGAACCCAGGGCAGATCATGGCTGTATGGATTTGTGAACCCATTAAATCTTGGCAAGTGGCCCGCATTTGTCCCAGTTGCGCGTGTTTGCTGATGACGTAACTGTAAGCGCCAGCAACCGCTTTCTCGGATAGGGTAGAACCCACATAAATTACGCTGGATCCAGCGCTCATGTGAGGCAAAAGCTCTCGATTTAGCGTGTTCACAGCGCCAACGTTGACCGCCAGTACGCGCATCAGGTCGTCGCTACCGCAGTCGTGAACAGTATCTTTGAGCATTAGCGATGCGTTGTGCACCAGCGCAACCGCGCCACCGGCGATTATGGCCTCGGCGGCTTGAGCAGCAGCGTACGTTGCTCCCTCTTCGTTGCTCAGGTCAGCACCGACGTTAATAACGTTATCAACTGGGCTTTTGCGGCGTGCAATATTGACGACCGTGTAGCCGAGTTCGATGAACTTTTGCGCAGTCGCCGCTCCAATACCTGAACTGGCACCGCTAATAATGGCTGTTTTGCTCATGGCTCTCACGCTAATACGGATTTACGTAGAAGGTTATCCTACGCGTGCGTGATCGGCTAGGATTGCAGGGCACGTATAGGAATATCTGTTCTTGCTTGTTGTTGTGAGATTACCCATGAGGTGCAGAGGAGGGGGTTGGTGAGGGAAAGCACTCAACCAAATACAAAGCGCCGACTCTCAGGCTAAGAACAGACGAAAGAACCAACATCGATCCATTAACCAACTAACAACGAACAAGGTAGGCCAGTGTCCCGCTTAGTTACCCTCCACATCGATAAACAAGCTCATAAATTTTCGTCAGCGCATTACACGATTTTTTCTGCAACAGAGCGCGAACGGCTGCATGGTCATAACTATTTTGTGAAGGCGAGAATCGTCGCCAAGATGGGCGATAATGGGTTTTCCGCTGACTACAACGTTTATAAGCGACGGATAAAAGCGATCTGTGACCGCTACGACGAGTACATGTTGCTACCTGAGTTCTCGCCCTATCAAACGATAGAGCGGGTTGGCGATGAGGTGCACGCCCACTTTGATGGTCGCGTACTTAAGTTCTTAGCTGACGAGACCTGGGTGCTGCCCATTACTAATGTCACCGTCGAGGAGTTATCCCACTTGTTGCTCGCAGAGCTCATTGACAGCGAATCTGACCCCGAATTGGTTGAGGTAGAACTCACTGTTTCGTCGGGTAGTGGACAGGCGGGATCTGCAATTTGGCAGGCGAGTTAAACTTTTTTTAAAAAAGTGTGAACTTTTTGCAAATCGGGTGTTCTCAATAAATGTCCAGCAGACGGTATTGCTACGGGGGCAGTGCAAGGGAAACGTCTGAGGGTCAGGTGAGAAATCATCTCCCGATTTGAGTGGCTCCTTTAATTCGCCGGCTTTTTAGCCGGCGTTTTTTTTATCTTTGGAATTACCAAGACCCGGTTTTACAATTGCCAAAATCGTGGCTGCAGTTTGTGGACCAACTAGGACGGCCTCGACCTCACCCTTAGGGCTTATAACCAAGGTCGTCGGAAGTGCCGATGGGCGCGTGACGCCCAATGTCTGACTGGGGTCTTCGATATTCCTGAAGTCTAGCCCCAAGGTTTCTGAATCAACTGCTAGGGCATCACCTGTCTTGCGGTCAAAATTGACACCCAAGACCTGAATGTCAGCGTCCTTGTTTAACTCGTTCAGTTCGGGGATTTCTTCCCGACACGGCTTACACCAGACGGCCCAATAGTTGACGACGGTCCAGCTGTCTCCCTGAAAAGGACGCTCCGAGGCCGAGCAGCCTGCGAACGCAACCAGCACAACGCTTGTTATCAAATGTTTTAGTGACCGCATATCGCCCTGTCTTTTTCTAGCTCACCCCATTATACCGATGTCCGACTTGTGCTGACGACGTGATATCGTGGCTCTTTATAATTCACGTAGGAGTTAAGGGGTGGACCAGCCGTATGTTCTCGTCCTTTATTACTCGCGCCACGGATCCACTGAAGCCATGGCGCGTCAGGTTGCAAGGGGTGTTGCCCAGGTATCGGGCGTCGAAGCGCGCTTGAGAACCGTGCCACCGGTGAGTGCTGAAACGGATCGCGCTCAACTCCCCGATGTGCCCGAGACCGGCCCGGTTTACTGTGACGACGATGACCTCCGGCATTGTGCCGCTTTGGCTCTGGGTAGCCCCACACGATTCGGGAATATGGCTGCACCTCTTAAGTACTTCATTGATGGCACGTCACCACTTTGGATGGGTGGTGCTCTCGTCGATAAGCCCGCTGGCGTGTTCACCTCCACAGCATCCTTGCACGGTGGCCAAGAGTCGACACTGCTCAGCATGGCGTTACCGCTTATCCACCACGGGATGCTCTTTGTCGGTTTGCCTTACAGTGCACCCGAGCTCCACGCCACGCGGTCGGGTGGCACGCCTTATGGTCCAAGCCACTGGGCAGAGGGCGGTTCACAGGATGGGGAATTATCGGATCACGAAGCCGCTCTTTGCCAGGCACTGGGCAAGCGACTGGCTCGGCTTGCTTTGATGGAAATGCCGTCATGATGCCGCGCGGAAAACTAACCGGTCGATTGTGGATCACTATCTGGTTGCTCAGTGCGGCGCTTGTCGTACAAGGTGCCCTCGAGGTCTTTGAGCTGGGCGCGAGGTGGCCCGTTTGGCTGCTCTCAGTGACGCCGCTCCTTCTTTTCTTGATTGGGGTAGCACGTGACAGTCTGCATTGGCTTATTTGGTATTGCCTGCTGCTGCTGTTTTACTTCATCAGTGCGGTTGAAGATACGTTCGCGCGGCCTCATAACGTCATTGTAGTCAGCGGTTTAGTCATCGTGGTTCTACTGTTTTCGACGTGCACCGCTTACATACGCTTTAGGGGTCGTGAAAAACGCGCTCTGGAAGAGGTGGGTAGCTCTGACGATTAGAGTAGCCACCAAACATAGAGCTACGGAAGGCTCTTAGGAGGATAAAACCCTGCTAGGGCCCTCTGGCGCTTCTTGGGACGTAGTTTGTCGAAGCAGCTTTTGGAAGGAAGCAGCGTGAACTGGTTAAACTCATAACGTGAATACAAGCAGATAAGAGAGTCATCGATGGATTTATTGAGAGCGATTTGGCGGATTTTGTCGGGGATCAGTAGGGTGATCACCGTATTAGTGCCCTTGGTGTTCGTTGGTGTTTTTGTGGTGGCATTCTCGATTAGTCTCTCAGAGACAGTGCCCGAGCCGCTGCCAGAGCGCGCCGGCTTGTTGGTTGCACCGCAGGGGCGATTGGTAGAAAACAAAACGCCACTCGAACCCGTTGACGCACTCTTTGCCAGTGAAATGGGCGGTGAAACATTACTATCGTCGCTCATCGAAGCGATTGATGCCGCTGCTGGCGACGATCGCATTACCTCGCTCGTTCTTGACCTTGAGGATTTAGCAGGACCGTCCACCAGTCAATCGATGGAGATCATTGAGGCAATTGACCGATTTTCTAGCTCGGGGAAGCCTATCGTTGCGGTGGGTGACTACTTCAGTCAGTCGCACTATCTACTCGCGTCGCAGGCAGACGAAATCATCCTTCATCCCGAGGGCGGTGTGAGTTTGATGGGGTTTGGTGTCTACCGCACCTACCTCAAGCGTTTTTTGGACAACATCCGCGTCAACTTTCATGTTTTCCGCGCCGGCGAGAATAAGTCTGCGGTGGAGCCCTATCTTCGTGACGATATGTCGCCTCAAGAGCGTGTGGTTGTTGGTCGTTGGATCAATAGCCTTTGGGATGATTACACAGCTCAAGTTGAATCTGGCCGAGGAAAGCGTGCGGGTGAGATAACCGAGTTCGTCAACGATTTCCCCGCAAGATTGGAAGCTCAAGGTGGTGATCTTGCCAAGGTGTTTTTGGAAGAGGGTTATGTGGATGTGCTGTTGAGCGGTGAAGCAATGGAAGCGCGCGTCGCCGAAATTGTTGATGCAGTCGACGAAGAGGGCGATGTTGAACTTGTCAGTGTGCGTCGGTATCTAAGGGATATTCGGCAACCCTTTGATGAAGCTTTAGCCAAGATTGCTGTTGTGCCGGTTGAGGGCACATTGATACCTGGAGAGAGCGTTCAGGGTTCCGCCGGTAGCGAGACGATTGTTGAGCAGCTGACCGATGCGATGAATGCAGAGGCCGCGGCGATTGTTCTAAGAATTAATTCGGGTGGCGGTAGCGTTTTTGCATCCGAGGAAATTCGCAGCAAAGTTCGAGAGATCTCAAAGACAGGTACGCCAGTAGTGGCCTCAATGGGTGGTGCAGCGGCGTCGGGTGGTTACTGGATCGCGGCCGAGGCAGACCAGATCTGGGCACTGCCAACAACGATTACAGGCAGCATAGGCGCCTTTTCTGTATTCCCGACCATAGAGGGCGTATTTGATTATTTTGGCGCTAGTGTCGATGGTGTTGGCACGACCAATATGGCGAGTGGATTCGATCCTGCGCAACCACTGGACGAAAATACCAGCCGCATTTTTCAAGCTGTGATTGACGGTATTTACCGGGAGTTTTTGGCGCTTGTTGCTAATGGTCGAGATATGACCATAGAGCAGGTCGATGAGATTGCAGGCGGTAAGGTCTGGATTGGTCGACAGGCGCTTGAGATAGGCCTTGTCGATGAACTCGGTAGTTTGAATGACGCCATTGCCGCAGCTGCGGAACTCGCGGGTGTTGAGGACTATGAGGCTGAACGCTTTGGGACGCCGATTTCGCCGCAGCAACTCGTGTTGGAAGAGTTGGGTAAAAACCTGCACGTATCAATGCCTTCGACGGTGGAAAATGCCATGGTGTGGCTATCACCCCTTAAAGAGCCGCTGACAGTTTTATCGAAGCTACAGGACCCTAAGCACGTTTACCTTCAATGCTTCGATTGTAACTATGCTAACCAACATTGATCTGCCTATTGAGGATCGTGATAGCGCCGTTTTAGCCGCAACGATCCTGCTCGTCAGAGATGGCGATGATGGGCTGGAAATCCTCTTGCTCAAACGCAACTCCAACGCGAAAAATATGGCTGATGTTTGGATGTTTCCTGGTGGCAAGATCGATGACGAGGATGCAGGCAGTGATGAGCTAGAGCGTGCTGCCAGAGGTGGGCTTCGAGAGTTACGCGAGGAGGCGGACATTTCGCTCGACCTCGATTCGCTGACAACGTTTTCGCATTGGCTCACACCCGCAGGCCAAAAGCGCCGCTTTGCAACCTGGTTTTTCATCGCTGTGCTGCCCGCAGAGGCGGCGGTTAAAGTTGACGGAGAAGAAATGGTGGAGGCTGCCTGGATGTCGCCCCGCCATGCAGTCGAGGCGCATCGCGCTGGCAGGCTGCGATTGCCGCCTCCCACTGTGGTAAGTCTATTGGACGTTTCTCACAGTGATAGCGCGCTTGAGGCAATTCAACGAGCAAACAAACGACAGGCGCCTTACTTTTATCCGAAAATCCTCGCGGACAATCCGGAGGATATAGTCATGTTGTATCCGGGTGACGCTGGTTACGAAACGGGCGACAGAGAGGCTGAAGGCGATCGTCACAGAGCTTTTTGGGTGGACGGCGTTATCGACTACGAGCGTAGCTTCGAGTTCCCTGCAGCATAGCCCACTCGGCACTGCATCATGTTTATTAGTGGCCTTGCGCCAGCCATGGGGGAAACCTGCGCCAGCTATCTGAAGAGAGGCGTAAAAGACCGGACCATCGGTGTCTGTCCACAAACTCTAGCCGGTTCTAGTATCGTCGCATGGTCTTAGAATGAATTCGGCAGGACCCCAGTAACTCACTTCAATTTTTTTGATAGTAAGGCTTTGATCACTAGCGAGTTGGAGGCCACATTTTAGCTGGAGGGCATCCAGCGCGCGCCGGGCAAGCGTTGGCTTTGCCTGCGTACTTGCTCATCAAAGAGCAGCTTCATGGGGGTCTCTGCTTTGGCTGCTAGTCGACGCGAGATTATCGTAATTGGGAAAATATAGATCTCTTGATCCCGGTACCTGAGGGCACGAGACCGCCCAGCTCGATCACGGTACACGACCCAGTCAAAACTGAGCTCTTTAGCGAGCAGATCGCCAAACACAATGCCCATCGCTTGTTGCGCTCTAGCATCCTCTTGGTGGATCCAGCGTCGGTCAATAATGATTTGTAGGGTGTCTAAGTCCCGAGCAGGATTTCCCGAAAGTCTTCTGCCCAGACGATTAGCCAGGCCTTCGACGGTTGCGCGTTGTTGCTCCATGTACTGTTTATCGATGGCACTCAATGGGCGTATTTGGACTTCGAGGTCTGAACTATGGGCAGTCTGTACGGTCAAAGTAGCGACAAAAAAAACAAACGACAGAAACACCCAACTTAGTCCCGGTAAAACCGGTTGTGAAACGGCGCTCGACATGGATAATTGCGGCTTCATATTGTTCCTCACTACGAATTTCCCCGCCTCAGGAGTACGCTGATGATAACCGGAAGCATCGTTGCGCTGGTAACCCCCATGACAGAGACGGGGGATATCGATTGGGCAGCGCTCGAGCGCCTCATCGATTGGCACATCGCGAACGGTACAGCAGCCTTGGGTTTGGTCGGTACAACGGGTGAAGCATCAACCCTAAGTCACCCTGAACATCGTGAGGTCATCCGCTTTGGTGTCAGCCATGCTGGTGGACGAATCCCTATTATGGCGGGCACGGGCTCGAACTCGACCCTAGAGGCCGTTGAGTTAACGGTGGCGGCTGCCGAGGCGGGTGCAGATTGTGCGCTGCTCGTCACACCGTATTACAACCGGCCTACACAGGAGGGCTTATATGAGCACTTCAAGGCCGTGGCGGGTGCGATTAACCTACCTATTGTGCTTTATAACGTCCCCTCGAGGACCGGTTGTGATCTTTCCTTTGAAACGACACTGCGCCTAAGTCAGATAGAGAATATTGTCGGTTTGAAGGACGCGACAGGCGATGTCGAGAGAGGAGCAGCACTCATAAAGGCGCTGCCAGAAGGTTTCGCTGTTTACTCCGGGGATGATGGCACGACCTGTGATCTACTCGAGGCGGGTGCCTCGGGTTGCATTTCTGTCACCGCTAACGTGGCGCCTGCTCAAATGGCGAATATGTGTAAACTTGCGTTAGCAGGTGATATGGCGGCGGCGCGCGCTGTTGATGACAGTGTGAGGGCGTTACACGATACGCTCTTCCTAGAGCCGAATCCTATTCCCGTAAAGTACGCGATGGGGCAGATGGGCTTGATTGATCCTATGATGAGGTTACCCCTGACACCATTGAGTGAGACGCATTGGGGAACATTGAACAAGGCAATAGACGAATGCATAAAATAAAAACGCGCATGCATAAAACAAAAAGTGCTGCCGCATTGTTTGCACTGACGGCAGTTACAGGCTGTAGCTACCTTCCCGAATCAGTAAAGGTGGTTCCCTGGGAAACCGAAACAGAGCTTTCCGGAGATTACGAAACGGCCATTGAGACTGCGCCTATAACCGTCCCCGAAGATTTGGATTCTGAAGCTATCCAGCAGGGCTACCCGATTCCTGAGGTGGCTGTGAACATTGCGATACCCGTTACCGGTAAGGTGCCTCGTCCAGCACCGCTGACTGCAGGCTCGCAAGTGGATGCCGTGCGTCTGCAGCGCCTCGGTGGTAACAGTTGGGCGGTAGTCAACGTGGCGCCAGGCCAGTTGTGGCCGCAGGTACGCGCTTTCCTCGTGAGCAGTGGTATCGACGTATCTCGTGTGGATGCAACCGGTGGTTTGATTGATACCGATTTCGTCCTCTTACAGGACCGTGAGCTAGAGTCTCGCTTCCGTTTTCGCGTCGATTCAGGCGTCCAACGAAATACCTCTGAATTGCATATCCTTCAGCAGAATCAGGCTAACGATATTGATCTAACATCATGGCCTGAGAGCTCGGATGATGATGATCTCGAGCAAAAGATGCTTCGAAATATCGCCCAGTTTATTGCTAACAATGCTGAGTCTGCGCCTGTTTCGATGATGGCTGGGCAGGCGATGACTGGCGCTGGAAGGATTGCGCTCGAGGAATCCTCGGCCGGTGCTCGACTCAGATTGGCGTTGCCGTTCAACCGGGCTTGGGCAGCTACAGAAAAAGGCTTTCCCGATGCGGGTTTCCGAGTTGACGATAAGAACCGGAGCGAAGGGCTGTTTTACGTGACTTATCTTGGTCCCGATGGCGAGGATGAGGACGGTTGGTTTGGCTGGCTCTGGGGAGGTGGTGATAGTGATGATCCCCTCATTGGCCGTGAATTTCAGGTGATGCTAAGCACTGAGGAGAGTGAGTTGATTTACATCGACGTTCTGGATTCGCAAGGCCAGGCCATCGAGCAAGTAGAACAGCAAGGGCTGCTCATTCTTTTGCAGGGCAACATTACTTAATGTTGCGACTCGCCTCGCTCGGTTCTGGCAGTAAAGGCAACGCGACACTTATCGCCTCAAAGGACACCGTCCTACTTATCGACTGTGGTTTTCCTGTGCGAGAAATGATGGTTCGTTTGCCTCGTCTGGGCTTAGACATTACGGATATCGATGCGGTATTGGTGACGCACGAGCACTCAGATCACATTGCAGGTGTTGCTGCGTTAGCAAAAGCAGCATCCGCACCGGTGTATACCACTTACGGTACTCGGCAGTCCGGCAAATTGGATTCGGCACGCGCCGTAGTGGAGATTGAAAGCGATTCGTCATTTGCCATTGGCGATATTGAGGTAAGGGCGGTCACCGTTCCTCATGACGCCAGGCAGCCGGTGCAATATCGTTTCTTCCACAATGGCATCGCGGCAGGGGTGCTTACTGACCTTGGCTGCGTCTCGCCTCACGTTCAAGCCGCGTTTGCTGGTTGCGACATGTTGCTCCTCGAGTTTAATCACGACGTAGAGATGTTGCGTCGCGGCCCATATCCCGCCGCATTAAAGCGCCGTGTCGCTGGTGATTATGGACACCTTAATAATGAACAAGCAATGACGATGCTTGCGTCCATGACTGAAGTTGCGCCAAAGGTTGTTGTCGCTGGTCATATCTCCGAGCAAAATAACTCGGTTGAGGCTGTTTCATCGCGACTCGACGACTGGTCACATCAGGTCGGCGCGCAGGTGCTTTACGCGACTCAGAGTCAGGGTTTTGACTGGATCTCGCCCGACTCGGCCTCACTTTCTGTCAACGTCGCCTGATCGACTAGAAACGCCTTAGGAGGTGTTCGCTTCCACCGACGATTACTCCACAAGTAACTCTCTGGCTCGAGACGGATTGTTTCCTCAGCGAGTTCTACGTAGCGCCCTATCAATTCTTCCTGAGAGAGAGCCCCTGGTTCTTTGCAGATCTCAATGAGCTCGATTTCATAAAACCCGCGTTCCGCACGGTGAACACGAACAAAATAGACCGGATATTGGGTTATGTTTGCGAGGGTCGCAGGTCCCAGAAAGAAGCCTGCGGGCTGGTTCATAAACGTCGTCCAGTGAGCGTTTTCTTTTTTGCCAGGTGCTTGGTCGGCGAGGAGAGCCAGAACCCTGGGGCTCCGGCGGTTTCGCAATACATGCCGCCCCATCGCTTTCATTGTGACGAGTGTTCCACCCCATCGTCCCCGGGATTCGAGCGCGAAGCGATCAGCCCCTTTATCGTGAAGCGGCTTATAGACGCCATCAAACGGAGCAGATGCAGCAAGACTAGAGCGTTGCACTAGCCACTCCCAGTTTCCGTGGTGTATCGAGAGCAGAATGCCTGGCTTTGGATCTTCGTCGGACGATGCCAGCAACGGCTCCCAGCCGATGAGTTTCATACGCTCTTCCAATTCCGCTTTTGGTATACGCCAGCCGTAAAGAGATTCAACGGTCACATCAGCGAACTGTTTGTAAAAACGTTTGCGAGTCTCTAGGTGCCAGGCATCGGTCTGCTCGGGGAAAGCGGCTCTTAGGTTACGATCAACGGTTTCCAAACGGTACCGGATCACGTATTGCGTTAACCAAGCGATGAGGCTTGCCAGGCGATACGATACTGTGAGCGGCAGCGCTGCAATCGCGCGGTAGAGCCAGTACGTCATTACTGGCAATGCTCCGGTAATATGATATCGACGTCGCTGGAAAACTTGCCTAGACCATCACACTGTAGCGCTGGATTTCGAGACAAATTGACTTGCTCTAGACGGGAAAGCACTGTCAGTGGCACGCCGTCTACGACTTGATTGCCGTCTAGCTGTACGTCAATCAAGTCGCCCATTACTGATAACTCGACCAAGTTTCGAATGTTGTTGTCTGACAGCTTAAGTCGTTTGAGGTTTTTAAATTGTGATAGTCCCAGAAGCGATTGAATACCCGCATCAGAGCAGTTGAGTATTTCTAAACCGCTGGCTGAGTAGACCTCAAAATCTTTGATGGCCTGTTCAATACACACGCCAAGTGCTTTGTCGTTGATTCGATAATCGCTAAACAAAACTTGAGGTGAATAAACCGCTCGATCATTAAAGGTTACGTCGTATTTTTTGAGATTGCTGCAGCCAGTTGGACTCATGATAAGTCCAATAAGTGTTAACCAGGTTGCCGCAGCAACAGGTCGCCGATTACTGATTGAGGCCTTTCTAAATAAATAAGTAAACATGACGAAATCCAACTCTCGAGTCAGTATGATGCCAGTGCGCGAAGTGAAGTTCGAGAAGCAATCTCTCGACGACGATAGATAGCTTGGGCACATGAGGGTTAAGGGGTGACGTTAGAACAGCTTGAGGCGACATTACAGACGCAATGGCGACTCGGTCAGAGTTTAGTGCTCTGTTGGGCCTTTGATCCTAGCGGTTTGCTTACCGTCGTTGTTCCCCATTATTTTCTTGGCAACTTTACGGCTCCCAACGAGGGATTGTCTGAGCCTCTGGCCAATGAAGCTTATGTGCGTGATCTGCTCTCAGGCTCCAGACATAAAGGACACGCTGAGATCTTTGAAATCGCTGCACGGCTTGGCGTTGCACCGAGTTTCATTAAGTTAGATCGCGCACTGGGTGACGACACTGATACGATTTCCGCAATCGACGCACTGGTGAAGCGATACAGCATTGCGCATGTTGAAGAACGCGCTGTTGCACTTTTTGATATCGCAGATTTTTCGCTATTTAGACCGTTTGAGCAGGCGAGCCAGCTAAATAGTCTGTCCTATTCAATGAACTCTGCTCACACCAAGCTGAAGCGTGAGGGGGTAGAGGTTAACTTCGCGCGCACCACGACTGGGGATGGTTACTATGTTTGGAATCGTGATTTGGGAGCCTTTCCCAACGTTGACCTACTGACTTTCTTCTTGCTGGTACTGATCGATAACGCCGTGGCACGTCAAAAATCGCAGGTGGGTACCGTACCTATTCTTCGCTCTGCGTTTCACATAGGTAGCCATTACGAGCTATCGCAGGCAGAAGGCGTCAATCCAACTGTCTTTAGCTACATTGTCGGTGACGTCACTATCCGCTTGGCAAGACTGATTGAGCAGGTGCCCCCGGGCGGTATTCACATGGGGCAATTCTCAGCATGCTTACCCGAATCGGAAGAGCTCCGAGCGCCCGCTGAGTTTCTAAATTCCGCGCGAAGCGAGTTGTTGAGCATGTCAGACCTGCGAATGGACGAGCGCCGGCTGACAGGAATGGAATTTTTAGACTGGTCAGTGGGCGAGCCTGCAGCGCGCGCAATCGAATTCACCGACAAGCATGGTCTGCGTCAGCAGGCCTTAGCAGCGGGCCTCAAAATAAGCTTAGATGACAGCGTATTTGAACTTGGTGTCAGGAACCGATGATTGCCTGCGAAGTAATACCCGCTTCGAAATCAGCTGAGCAGACGGCAGAAAAAATTGCTGAGCAATTAGGGCTGCCCCTAGCGCGCTCTTATTCAGAGTCGAGGGCTTCTGTGGCGCTCGTTGTTGATACACATGAGGTGTGGTTGCAGCCCCTAGAAAAGCCTCGTCCGGGCCGCGTCACTGTCGATTTTTCCTCTCCCGATATGCGCCATCGACGAAAATCAGGTCACAACGAGCCTTTGGGTAGAGCAGTTGGCGTGAAAGCCGATAGAAAGCCACGCGTTTTTGATGCTACCGCAGGTTTGGGACGAGACGCTTTTGTACTGGCTGACTTAGGCTGCGAGGTTGAGCTGTCCGAGGTGTCACCGGTTCTCTACTTTTTATTGAAGCACGCGCATGAGACGGCGCTTTTGAGTGCTTCAGAGAAAGTGGTCCACGCCGCCCAGCGCATGACTATCAGCCATAGAGATAGCGCCCGGTGCTCTGTATCAGGGTTTAACACAATCTACCTCGACCCAATGTTTCCCGATCGCAGTAAGTCAGCCGCGGTAAAGAAGGACCTCGCCGCTGTGCAATCGTTGCTTGCCAGTCAATTGATCAGTCCAGAAGTAACGCAGCCTAGCTCGACCGATAAGGCTGTGGAATTGCTGAATTGGGCGTTGTCTCAGCCCGTAGAGCGCGTGGTAGTCAAACGACCCGTAAAATCGCCTCATCTTGGGGGGATTAAACCTTCCCATTCGATTACCGGTAAGACGGTGAGGTTTGATGTTTTGGTTCGTCCCGTTAATCAATAAAGGCCCTGCGTTAAGGATTATGTATGACGACCTCAATGTTATTGATTGACTGCTTGCCTACGCCAGAGTTGATGGCTCGATACCGGATAACGTACGCGGGAGGGGACACGATCGAGCAGTCTGAGCTTCTCGAAGGCGTCGTCAATGTCGACTTGGCGAGCGTTGAAGGGCAGGCCCGGTTAATGGATTGGTTGCGTCAAAACGAGCTTCCTGCCCGTGTGAGATGCTGCCTAGATAGTCCCGATTTTGAGGGTTCGGCTTCTGATTTTTTGCAGGCCAAGATCGTGGGTTTGACTCGTGTGCTCGAAGCCACGTTGATGCTCAACGCGTCTGTTGAGTGGGAGTTTGTGATTTCCCCTAAGGCGGATATTTGGTCTCGGTCTTGTGAGGCGTACTTTAGAACACTCGCACAGGGCCTCAGTACAGAGCTCCCTCAGACTAGGGTCACCTTCGCCTAATCTGCTGATTTCCAAATTAACCGAAACCACGTTGACGTAAGGATGCACTGGTTTGGAGCCTTAGAGGTGCTTAGGTGATCAGCTATCCTCGGCTACTCTGCTTTTTTGGTCGTGCACTGCATAGCGAAAACTTCGAGCTCGGTTGCGAGCTTAAGGTGCCTAGCTAGGCGAG
>JAYOAN010000097.1:1584-6027 GCA_038104285.1 Halieaceae bacterium | reverse complement strand
GGACGGTACATCGCGGCAAATCAGCGGGCAAGCGGTGCGGTACCCGACTTGTGAGGATCTAGCGCGCTATCACCCGGGCGTATTTGTTCGCCTCTGTTTTGTTATCCGAAGAACATTGCACGGCCCAACTTAATCGCTGTCTGCAATCGGATTCGCTGCTTTCACATAATCACCTTCGCGATCGATTGCCCAGTTCCCTGTTGAGCGCTTGAGTTGCTCGCGTGATGCGATAACGCGGATAAACGGATGATTCGGATCTTGCGCTTCGAAATGCGCGACGTAATAAACGATCAATTCACCCAGCACCGTGTCTTTGAAAATCACAGAGTCTGAATACCCGGCCTCGTAATCACCCGGTTGTGCGGTAATGGCCTCTGAATAAAACGCCTTCAAATCCTCAAGCGCGAGCTTGAGCCAACTGGGATCGGGGAAGTCTACCGATACGTCATCAGGCCAAGCCGTTAGTCTTACAACGATTTCCTCGAGCGAGGACTCACTAATACCTACCGTCGTTCTACCACGTCGTTTGAGACTGAGTTCGTACCAAGGTCCAAGCGCCGTCACCTCTCGCTTAAGCCGTCCCTGCCACGACTGATCATCACTTTTACGCTGAAAACTCACAGGACACGCAGGGGGTGGTAGATCGACATGAGGAAGGTCCACGGGATAGTCAGCCAGCACTGGTCCTTCTGGCTCACCAAGAAGCGACAGTGCCGTCTCAATAACTGCAGACTGAAAGTCAGCATCGCCCGGCTTTCCAAGCGGCCGACCCAGAGGAAAACTCACCCATAAAATACGCGGCGGCTTCATCGACTCCGCGATTTCGCGAAATAGCGCGATGCCTGTGGTTTGTATGCCCTCCGACTCGAGGTAATAAGATAGCCCACAGACCGTTCGCGAACAGTTAGGACAGACCGGCAAAACCAATGCCGCGTCGACACCATCAGCTTTAAGGAGCTTCGCCAAATCCCGCGCGCTGTCCTCGTAGACATCGGGCAGCATGCCGCCGCCCATAAAACTGTAATTAATGGAAGCAACTGAGCCTATAACGCCACTGGCTTCCAACTCTTTGAGGCGGTCGATGGGAAATACAACGTTGATGTCTTCTTGAAAGCCACTGCGGTCGTAATTTACGGACGTGTGGGTCATCACAATATCTTTCGTTGCGAGCTCACGGGGTAACGCGCGGTAGCCCGCATCGACAAAATCGAATTTGCGATCTTCTCTGAAATTAAGACCCGCCGTTGTCACAATCGCAATGCGTTTTTGAGCGAGTTGCTTAGTGCTAACCACCCAGGGAAGTGCTCCCATCGGTGGCAACAGCTTACTCATCAGGTGATTGCGTTCGTACTCAGGAATATCAGCGAGCCTTACCATATCTAAACCTTCACTCTCTCCTGATTGCTTTCCGTATTGTTGTGCGTGCTACTTGTAACACTCGCCTGCAGCGTCGGATTCAAACCTATCTCCATTAGTAACTTCGCCATCAGCAAATTCGGCGAAAGAAGGTTCAGTTTGAGGCCGTCAAAGCACGGCAAACTGCGCCTTACAGATAGACGCGCGCTAAAACATGCAACCTTCAGGAATCTCGCAATAGCCATCGACGTGTCCTCGGTAAGAACAATGGCACAACCGTGAACAAGATGATCGCAAGTGTCAGCAGCAAAATCTGCCAGACACTCAACGTCAGAATCGTTCCGCCCATCACCGCATAAAGACTCGCTCGTATCGGCGTTCCCACGACCATGACTGCGAGAAACTTACCGAAATTGAATCGGACCGCACCGGCGGCCAACGTCATCAAGCTCTGCGGTCCTAAGGGATGCACATTGATGATAAAAAGTGCGGGCACGCCCCCCTTATCGATCAACCGCTCCCAGTACTCACGCCGTCCACCGAGCTGCTCTGAAACCCAATCGCTGCCGAGATAACTGGCAAGAAAGTAATGAACACACCCCGATAAGGTCAGACCTAAACCGCCCCAAAAAGTACCGCCGATAGCTCCGAACGCGAGCCCGCCGAGAATTAGAACAACGTGTGATGAGAGACCAATGAACAAACGAGAAACGACTAAGAGTAAAAAGGCGGCAGGCCCCATCCATCCGAGCGAGCTAATCCAGTGCTGAAAATCCTCGAGCGATTCGCTGTTCAGCTCCCAACCGTAATGACTCGCGGCAGCGCGTCCGCCGACAATGAGGGCAACCAATATGAATAAGGGCATTGCAAGTCGAATAGATCTAGCCATCTTCCCCACCCGTTAGAACAAGTGCACTAGGCCGCGCGATCAAGGACTTGGCAACGCAAAAGGAGACGCCGCTGCGAGGGATCAATAGCAGTCCTTCGGTGAAGACAGCGACGATTGTCCCAAATGATGACATCGCCCGGTGTCCAATTCTGCTCAACCACAAACTCACTCGGAATCGCATAGGTCCACAACTCATCGAGGAGTGCTTCACTGTCCTCGAGAGATAGTCCGGGGATATACGCCCAATCGCGGCGTCCCAGATAAAGGCAATCATCGCCAGTTTCACTATGCTTTCGCACGATGGGATGAATAGCGCCCGGTGCCATTCGCGGATCGTCAAAAGCCTCGAAACCATGCCTCAGTTTACCCACGCTGTCGTGCGCTGCGTTGTGCTTTATGGATAGGTCCTGAATGCGGACCCGGAGGTCCTCAGGCAGTGCTTTTAAGGCAGCTCGCTGATCGACAAAAAACGTATCACCACCATTCTCTGGAATCTCAACGCCCAAAAGCACGCTCGCAGGCGGTGGCGTTTCGATGTAGGTCATGTCGGAATGCCATGCGGCCTCCGCGTCACCGAGCCCACCGATTGGCTTTCCATCGACTTTTATATTGGAGATTGGCGTGACGTAAAGATTATCAAGCTGCGCCTTTTGTTCCTCAGTCATGCGTCCTGTCGGAAGCTGCTCAAGAGGCCCAAAACGCTGACTAAACGTCTGCAATGACGCTTTATCCAGCGACTGTCCCTTGAACCGAAGAACACCGTATTTGAGCCATGTGGCGTAGATGACTTCAAAAGCCTCATCAGTCAATGTGGTGAGATCAATACCGCTAACATCAGCACCAAATCCTTTACATATCTCTGTGACTTCCATAGCGACTCTCTCACCAAACGCAGTACAGCAATCGACATTAGTAACGCTTACTCATGGCCTATCTTGCGTCCATGAGCTAAGCGACACCGGTTTGATAACCCTGATATTGTTATACGTTGGCGGCGAACTCACCGCCAGCACAGCTTGGGCCATCTTCATTAATATGGCATACGCTATGCCAAAATAAAAATATAAGCAATCACCACCGCGGAGCAATGCCTTATGGAAATTACTGGAGCCTGCCACTGTGGCAACGTTACTTGGAAAGCTGTCGCCGATCCTGACCTCATCGCCGTTTGTTATTGCACCGACTGTCAAACGTTTGGTTCATCCGCCTTTCAGTATGCTGCACGCGTGGACAGGGCAACTTTCGAAGTAACGAAAGGGCATTTGAAGACCTACGTTAAAACAGCGGAAAGTGGTAATCCGAGGCAAATGAGCTTTTGTCCGGATTGCGCCACACCCATTCACGGCGGGAATACAGACGGTACCGGATTGTTGTCATTGCGTTTAGGCAGCTGCCACCAAAAACAGGCACTGCCACCCCAGCTTCAAATTTGGTGTTGCTCTGCACCCGATTGGGTATCGGTGGAAGGTGATACCAAACTCGACAAGCAGGGCAACCTGCCCGTCCGCTAGAATGAACGCGGGCTACTACTCAGGCCCGCTACCGCTGAATTTGAGTTGCCGCCAAGCCTCGTAAAGAGCAACAGCAACGGCATTCGACAGATTCAGACTTCGACTTCCTTCCAGCATCGGTAATCGAACTACATTCTGCGCATCAAACAGGCCTACGGTATCGTCAGATAAGCCCTTGGTCTCCGATCCAAAAACCAATGAGTCGCCTGTCGCATAAGTGAAATCTGAGTGAAAAGTTTGCCCGCAGGTTTCGACGGCAATTAGCCTGCGATCCGCGTAGGTATCGATATAACTTGGCAGCGAATTCCAGATTTGCACATTGGCAAACTCGTGGTAATCGAGCCCAGCGCGACGCAAACGTTTATCGTCCATCTCAAAGCCTAGGGGCTCAATGATATGAAGCGCCGCCCCTGTATTGGCGCAGAGGCGGATAATATTCCCCGTGTTGGGCGGAATTTCAGGTTGGCAAAGTACGATATGAAGCGCTGACTCGCTCATCTCAAAGTCTCTCTATCATCTGGCGCGCGCACGTACCGCGGTCAAATGAGCGAGTGGCGAACGCCGCTACTATATATCGAGTTTGGCACCCAGTCGCTGAATGGTAACGCCGTTGTCCCAGCCGCCTTCGATGATACTCGCTGTCGCTTCTTTGATGCCGGTATCGATACGCCATTGAAGATAGGCATC
>JAYOAN010000097.1:0-1484 GCA_038104285.1 Halieaceae bacterium | reverse complement strand
CAACGATACGAGCGCAACACGGCTTATGACTCGTCGTCTTTGATACAGATACCAAAACTCCACCAACGTTTGGAGCAGGCGTAAACCAAGCGCCCTCGCTGCCCGTGTTGCATGTCCAAAATGCGTTGAATTGTCTCAGTTGGCGCCATGCCCAGCGTTTCCTGGGTCTGCAGCTCATCCAGTGGTCTTGGGTAGCTCGCCCAATCCTTTGGGGGTCGCCAGCCCGGAGGCGGTATCAGAACAGAGCGCGTGCCACTGACCGGATACAAGGCCCGCCAATCCATGATCGCGCGGCTCATTTTGTCGACAATCTCGGGGTATTCAGCCGCGAGGTTGTTGTATTCGTAGGGGTCATCCGCGATCTTGAAAAGGTAGTTTGTCACCGTGGTAGAGAGCTGATCCTGCTCCAATTCCTGAACCAACTTCCACTCCTCGTCAAACGCGGTGAGCTTGAAGCTGCCGTAGATAGGAATCTCAGAAGCAAACATCACCAGCTCATCGCGCTCATGGATTTCTCCCTCTTTGATCGACGACCACAGGCTGCTGCCGTCGAAGGGGAAATTGTTGAGCGGCGTCACGCCCGTCGCTTCGGCCAGTGTTGGGAAAACATCCATCACCGTCATGATTTGATCAAAACGTTGCGCCGGCTCAAGGACGCCCGGCCAGCGCATCAGCGACACGACACGGATACCGCCTTCGAAGGTCTCGCCCTTACCGCCACGAAGCGGTGCGTTGTCAGCACCACCGACTGAATAGGCGGCACCCCCGTTGTCACTGAAAAAGAGCACGATCGTGTTATCGGCAAGGCCCTCTTCATCGAGCGTATCGAGCACCTGCCCGATCGCCTGATCCATAGCATCTACCACCGCCGCATACATAGGCCGAGCGCTAGGTTGCATCATCAACTTAGCCATACGGCGAGTTGAGTCCGTCTGATTGGATCGTGCCGGTGCCAGATCTGTCTCTATGTCCTTGTACTTATCTTGCAACGCTTGGGGCGCATCCAACGGCGTGTGAGGTGCAATGAATGGCATGTAAATGAAGAAAGGCTTTTCTTCATCGCGATCACGTATATACCGACTTACCTCATCGGCGAGGAGGTAGGTTTCATAGCCCTCGTCATCAATAGACACACCATTTTCTTGGAAATCCTTTCCCCCCACATTGGCGAAGGGCGGATAAAATCCCACTTCGGTGTGTAAGTGACCATAAAAGTGTTCAAAGCCGCGCTGATTGGGGTGATAGGTCATCTGCGCGTGACCCAAATGCCATTTACCCACCATGGCTGTTTGATAGCCCGCCGCCTGGAAGGACTGTGGCATGAAGTGCTCGGCGGGGTTCACGCCAATATTGTCCCAAGGAAGAATGACCCCATAGGCAATACCAAGGCGCATCGGATCGCGGCCTGTCATGAGCGCCGCTCGCGTGGGTGAGCAGATGGGTGTTGTGTAGAAGCGGTTCAGTTGAACCCCCTGCTCGGCGAG
>JAYOAN010000096.1:4377-6030 GCA_038104285.1 Halieaceae bacterium | reverse complement strand
ACACCGGTTTTGGCAAAAATCGATCGTAGCTGGGCGCGTGCCGTATTACGGGCAATACCAAGTTCTGCTGCGGCCTGGTCTAGGTTGGCGCCTTCTGCCAGTAATTTCGAGAGGGCCACTTCAGCTTTGGTGAGGCCATAGAGTGACATAAGAATGCGCGTTTCAATCTGGAAGCTACGCTCGGGCTCATTGATAAAGACGATCATATGCGGCGTATGGCCGGGCTCAACCGTCTTATCGATCATCATCGGCTTAAGCAAAATCTCGAGGTCGGCCTTACCAGAGGGTCGCTCAACGGATAGTGCGTTAGTCGGTGCGGGTTCTTGGTTTCGCTGTGCGACCACAATGTCTTCAATGAAGCCGTTCAGCTTGCTTCGAGATGAGGGACTCTCGAGGTGTAGCTGCTCGTTCACAACGGACAAACCATCCTTGTCCCTAATCAGTTGATCAGCAACCGCGTTACGCGACACGATTTTGCCCCGCTCATCGAGAGTAACCACGCCAACCGACTGCTTAGCGATGGTAGAGCTGTAGAGCTTGCGCTCTTTATCCAGCTGAATGAGCTGCATGCCGTTCGCCACAGCACGCTGAATATGGCTAGCCAACATCTCTATAAACTCACGCTCTGCAGGACCAAAGTTTTCCGCAGACTTTGGCCGGCAGAAGCGGACACTAAATCGCAGTCCGTTGGCATTCCGCAGATCGACACCGATCATGTGGTAGATATCGATGGGCGCCATGCAATACTTGTAGAGTTCGGTTCGCTCCAGGGTACGGTAGGGAACGCACTCATCGAGCGAGACAACCTTGCCCCACGGCAGATTCGTCATCAGGTTGGAGGTGTAGTACCTATCGGTGTAGGGATTGTCGTGGTCATCGACGAAGGTTTTGGGTAGCGCTTCGCAGGAGACAAAGAGCAGTCCGCCGTCATCACCCTGTGGCTCACGCATGGTTATCGAAGCAAAGTTTGAATCGATAATACGGCGCGTTTCGCCCAAAAAAGCGCTGTAAGGGTCTTCTTCGATGTGTCCATCGTAGAGAAACCCAATCAGTTTCGAGAGCTCTGCAATACTCGGCTGAATCATAGGGCTACGTACCGACATCCCATCGTTTTAATCGAGATACTTAGTTATCAGAAAGATCTTGAGGCGTCCAGCGTTAGCCGCGTTTGGCTGCCATTTCGATCGCGATTTCCTCAATCAGGTCCTCCTGACCACCTACCGTACGCCGACGCGCCATCTCGAGCAGGATCTCGTGCGACGGCACGCCATATTTTGCTTGTGCGCGTTTTGCGAAGAGCAGGAACGACGAGTAAGCGCCGGCATAGCCCAGCACGAGCGCATCACGACTTAGTCGAACAGGGTCGTCCATGATCGGAAGTACATGGTCTTCTGCAGCATCGGCGAGTTTGAAGATATCGATGCCTGTATCCGCGCCCATGCGCTCTAAAACCGCGGCCATGGCTTCCAGTGGCGTATTCCCGGCACCGGCACCCAAGCCTGCCGCAGAACCGTCAATGCGATCTGCGCCGGCATCAATCGCTGCAAGCGAGTTCGCGACACCCATGGCGAGGTTATGGTGGCCGTGGAAACCGATTTCGGTCTCGGGTTTGAGTGACTTACGAAGTAGGGTGATGCGATCTGTCACGTCCTG
>JAYOAN010000096.1:0-4277 GCA_038104285.1 Halieaceae bacterium | reverse complement strand
TGCATGCCATCGCGAAGGCACATGTCATGCAAGGTAACTTTGCGTCCTGTTAAATCCATAGCTAGTTCCCCTTAAGCCTGTCTTCGCTGGGCGATCATCTCTGCCGTTCGAAGACCGGCAGCCGTCATGATGTCGAGGTTGCCCGCGTATTTGGGCAGGAAGTCGCCTAATCCCTCGACTTCAACTGAGATCGTGACACGATTGCCGTCGATGATCGGTGCGTTATTGAGTTTGTAGCCCGGAACGTACCGTTGTACTTCGGCGACCATGGCATCAATCGATTCACGGATCTCTGCCTCATTGGGCTCATCACTGGTGAGGCAGTGAATGGTGTCTCTCATCACGAGCGGTGGCTCAGCGGGATTGATAATGATGATGGCCTTGCCTTCGTCTGCACCACCAATCTTGGCAATGGCCGAAGAGGTCGTTCTTGTGAATTCGTCGATATTGTCGCGCGTACCCATGCCCACTGATTTAGAGGCTACGGTTGCGACGATTTCAGCGTATTTGACGTTCTGCACGCGACTTACCGCATAGACCATCGGGATCGTTGCCTGGCCGCCACAGGTCACCATATTGACGTTCTGTGCAGGCCCGGTATCAAGCAAAGTTTCGAGGTTGACCGGTGGGATGCAGAAGGGGCCGATCGCCGCGGGGGTAAGATCGATCATGGTGGCCCCAAGCGCGGTAACTTTGCGACTGTTCTCTGCGTGAACGTAGGCAGAGGTTGCGTCAAAGACAAAGTCTACCGGTGACTCGTCAAACCCCGCGACTAAGCCGTCCACCCCGTCGGTGCTTGTGCGAAGACCAAACTCTCGCGCACGCTGGATGCCAGCAGATTCCTCAATGCCAACCATCCAGGTGGCTTCGATGAATTCACTGCGCTGACACTTCATCAGTAAATCAGTGCCAATATTGCCCGGGCCGATAATTGCGGCTTTGGCTTTCGTTGTCATAAATCACCCATCTTTTCTGTGATGTTTTCTGTGAGACTTTCTGTGGGTCTCTCTGTGAGTCTCTACGTATTAGTCCAATGACTTTCTTAAACGGCTATTCATGCATGCTCAAGGAATAGTCGTTCAAATCGTTGTATTTGTAAGTCAGCAGGTAGCGTGATCAACTCGAAATAAAGTAGGCTGCCAACTAAACAAATCGGCAGCTTACGCTGCAGCTTTCGAATCCTTCGCCCGACATGACCAAGCTCATCTCGTCCCCAGCTTGAACAGGCTCAAGCGGCACAACGGAGCCGGACAAGATTACCTCACCCGCTTCGAGGGCTATCCCGTAGGCGCCTAGGGTATTCGCCAGCCACGCCACCGCCGTCAGCGGATTGCCTTGGACCGCACTGCCCAAACCAGTGCTAAGCGGCTCACCATTTTTGCTGACATCAATCTTGATATTGGGAAGGTCTGTGACATGCGGGTCGATTTCCGCGTCGCCCAGTACATACACACCGCAACTAGCGTTGTCGGCAATCGTGTCCTGAATCGCTATCTGCCAGTTTTCAATTCGGGAATCGACGATCTCGAAGCAGGGGATAATACTCTCTGTCGCAGCGAGCACATCAGCCTCGGTGTTCTCGGTGCCGGTGAGCGTTGATTTAAGCCGGAAGGCAATTTCACCTTCAGCGCGCGGCGAAATCATATTGCCTGCAACAGGGATCTCCGCATTGTTCGCATAGGCCATGGCATTGGTCAAAAAGCCAAAATCTGGTTGGAACACGCCCAGCATCTCTTGCACAGCGGCGGAGGTAACGCCGATCTTCTTGCCTACAACAACTTCGCCATCGTTCTTTGTGCGATGGGACAGCATGATTCTTGAGATTTGGTACGCGTCTTCGATGGTGATCGAAGGGTGAGTCTCAAGGAGCGGTTTGATGGGTGTTTCGGCACGCATTGCCTCATAGAGTGCACGGCCAAGGGTTTCGTGATCGGCGGATGTAAGGCTCATGCGTGGCTCTCGCGTGTGTGGACAGGCGTTATTTGGAAAGGAACCAAAGACAGCGCTCGTTAAAGAGCTCTGGATACTCCGACATCACCCAGTGCCCGCAGTAGTTCACAAGTTCTGCTTGAACATTGCCCTTCATCTGGAGGATTTTCCAGCTGCCAGAGGCGGGGCAGAAGCGATCCTCTGTGCCCCAGAACACCAATGTATTGATATCAATGGAGGCGAGCTGATCGCTGAGATCCGGAATCTGCATGGTCGCAAGCACATGCGCATTCTGCGTCTCCAACGTCGCCCAGCGCTCATCGACCAGTTCGTCATCGACGTTTACTGGGTCGTAAACGAGCTGGGTAAGGAGCTGGGCAAGGACTTCTTTGGTGAACTCGGGCGAGCCCATGGGGTATTTCACCATGGCCTGAATACCGGGCATGGAGAAGTAATCTTCACGTGACTCGATACCGCCCGGTGCCATCAGAATAAGTTTCTCGACTCGCTCGGGATGGCGTAGTGCGAGGCCGAGTGCTACGGCACCACCGAGTGAATTACCTACCAGCACTGCGTTGGTGACGTCAGCGCTGTCCATCAGCGAGACTAGTCCATCGACAAAGAAGTCGAGCGTATGGTCCACATCCTGCGGTTTTGACGTCTTTCCGTAGCCCCATTGGTCGTAGACGATGCAGCGGTAACCGGCCTCTTGGAAGGCCGAGACGTTGTGCTTGAAGTTGCTCCAACCGCTGGCACCCGGGCCGCTTCCATGGATAAAAATAGCAGTACCGTTTGATGCCCCGATAGGCGCGTGATCGGTGTAGTGGATGAGCCGCTCGGGCGTCACTTCATGATATTGCGATGTCTCGGGGTTGGCTGCCATTAGATGAACACGTCCTTGTTTTCCATTCCCAGCGTGACGCTACCTAAATTACGCGCAAATGCGGTTGGGTTGTTAGCGACGTGGCAGCGCGCAATGTGGATATCGTGCCAAAGCTGCTGGAGGGGGTGGCCGTTGAACACGGAGCGTCCACCCGCAACATCGAACAATGTATCAATCGCTTCGATGGCCTTGTCGATCACGATCGACGCCTGATAGCGGTACATGATGCGCTCTTCGAGCGTAGGCTTCCAATTGGCGGCTTCCATCTTGTTGAAGTTGTGGTACATAACCGCTTCGAGTTCGCCAATTGTGTTGAGCACCTTAGCAAGACGCTCTTGTGTCTCGACGTCACCGGCAAATTTGGTCATGTCGGTTGTCGAATTTCCCTGTTTCGATTCAACAAACACCTTCACCGCTTTTTTAAGTGCGCCGATTGCTGCTGAATTCACAACACGGACAAAGGTCTGCGCCCATGACAGGTCATACATGGGGTTTTCTTGGTCGTTGACGCAATTAAAGCCGTCCATCTGCTTATGCGTGCGGTGCTCGGGTACGAAGATGGGCTCGGAAATGACCACGTCGTTAGAGCCGGTGCCCTGAAGACCCATCACATCCCAAGTGTCTTCAATGTCGTACTGCGATCGTGGGACGAGGAAGGTGCGGTAGCCGTCGCCAGGAATCACGCCACCCAGTAGCGCCCACGTGCAGTGGTCAGAGCCTGAGCTCCAACCCCAGCGGCCGTGCAGCATAAACCCACCTTCACACATCTCGGCGCGGGCACCCACAGGGTTGTATGAGCTACTGATGAGCGTGTTGGGATCATTTTCATACACGTCACGTTGTGCTTCCTCTGACATGAGCGCCAGCTGGAAGGCGTGGACCGCGATAATGCCGCCGGCCCAAGCTGTGCTCATGTCGGCTTCGGCAATACGCACTTGCTCAGCGAAGAAATCCTGTGGTTTGCGTTCAAGGCCGCCCCATTGCTTTGGCAGCAGCATCGTGAAGAAGCCGCATTCCTTCAGCGCATCGACCACGTCTTTTGACATGCGTCGTGATGCACGTTGCTCGTCTGATTTACTCGCAATCAAATCGAGAATTTGCTGTGTGACTACTGGCTCGTATGTACTCATGGTTAATTCCTAATGGTCTTTCCGTCTAATCGCGGGTTTTAGGGCATTGAGCACATCGTTGCAAAGCGACGCACTTCTCACATACCTCGTATGCATTAACCCGAAATATTGGCCTAATCCGCGTGGCCTACAGAAAAGTCATGGCCCCAGAAGCTCACGACCGTGCTCTCGAAGACCTCATACTTATCCCACTCATCAACGGTGCGGCCCTCTGCGCCGTACTCGACGTCAAATCCCGCAGGACTTTGCATATAAAAGCTCACCATGTGGTCGTTAGCGTGGCGACCCAGGGTGCCCGTGAGTTTGACGTCGGCCGCGATGCGGCGATCGTTGCA
>JAYOAN010000095.1:1769-6049 GCA_038104285.1 Halieaceae bacterium | reverse complement strand
TCGAGACTCTCTCAAGTGTTGAGCATCCCATCGCTTAACGTGATGTATCTCTCTATTTTCTTTTTGCATCTGACGCTGATGGCGGTGTTTGTCGTGGTTCCGACGAGTCTGGAGATCGAGGCAGGTATGGCACTCGAACAGCACGCCTGGGTCTATTTGGGTGCGTTGTTGTTTTCGGTTCCTGGCATCTATTGGCTTGTGCAGGGACGGCGTTATATGAACAGCCCCATTGCCAATTTGATGCAGTGTCTCGGTGTTCTGCTGCTTGGCGTTTTACTGCTCTCGGCGGGCGACTGGGCCCCCACGCTTGCTGGGCTTTGTTTATTTTTTACGGGCTTCACTGCGCTAGAGGCGATGCTACCTTCGCTTGCATCGATTTATGCGCCCGCAAGCGCGCGAGGGACGGCTATGGGGGTTTTCGCGTCGTCGCAGTTCATTGGCGTCTTCGTCGGCGGTCTTATGGGTGGTGCTTTACTTGATACGGTTGGCGCTGTTGGTGTTTGGGCGGGTATCGCCACATTGACGCTCGTCTGGGCGGTGATTTTGGGGCTGTCGCGTTTGGCGTCACCTGAGATGATTGCTGCTCGATAAAGAGCGCGAGAGATCTCCCGCAGCCCCCGCTTGATTGTTATAGTGTAAGCATGTTGTAGGAGTTTTCTGGCGCAGGCCTTATTGCACTTGAATGTGCCGGAGAAAGTGCCGGAGAAAGTGCGGCAGAGAATGTAGTAAAAGGCGCAGCAACCCGCACACAGAGTAGCGTGTAAGCCACTGCAAATGTAACGCGTTGGTGAGAACCATAGAGCCTTAGGAGAAAGAAATGGCCAGTCGTGGAATTAACAAAGTCATCTTGGTGGGGAACTTGGGCCAGGAGCCAGAGCACCGTGTTTTACCTTCGGGTGGAGGCGTCACCAATATCAGCATCGCAACCTCAGAGTCCTGGAAAGACAAAAACACCGGGCAAATGCAGGAGCGTACCGAGTGGCACCGAGTTGTCTTCTTTAATCGACTGGCAGAGATCGCTTCTGAATACTTGCGTAAGGGCTCCAAGGTCTATGTGGAAGGTTCGCTGCGAACACGGAAGTGGCAAGACCAGTCAGGCCAGGATCGGTACACGACTGAAATCGTTGCAAACGAGATGCAAATGTTGGACAGCCGTAACATGAATCAGGATGGTGGCGGTTATGCGCCAAGCCCCGCGCCTATGGCACAAGCAGCGCCTGCGGATAATTACGCGGCACCTGCACCCACATCGCAGCCTGCGGACTTCCCAGAGGACGATATCCCGTTCTAAGTGAGTGAGTGGTTCACAGCTAAAAACTGTAAATCCACGACTGAATGCCAACAGTTTGATTAAGGTGCTTTAACGTCATGCGCGTGCTCGTTTTGGGTAATGACACTCCGGTGGGTTATTCCATCAGCGCCTTTGCGAACCCGTTACGCAGACACGAGCTTATCGGTGTGAGTCTGGACAAGACTCGCTGGGGGCGAGAGCGACAGGTTCGCCGGCTCATCAGAGATGCAGCGCCTGACGTTGTTCTCGACACTCGGATCGTGACACAGATTGATTCATCTGACCGTATTGGTCAGCGCGACGTGCAGAGGAGTGCCTGGTTGGCCCAAGCGTGCGAGCGAATTGGTGCAAGCTATCTTTACCTATCAAGTGCTTTTGTTTTTTCCGGGACTATGACCCGTCCGTATCTTGAAAAAGATACACCTGACGTTGAGTCTGGCTTGGGTCGCGCGCTCCTTGAGGTTGAGGAAACGCTCACCGCACATCTGGATGATGTTCTCATTCTGAGATTAGGGCGTTTGTTTGCGGGACGACGCCCGAATGCACTCTGTACAGCCTTGGATACCTTGCGACGTGGACAGGTTGTTCAGGTGTCTGATCGGTTACAAGGTAACCCGGTACACGTTGGCGAAGTCGCACGGGTCTGCATGGGGATACTCGATCAAATGAGTGCCGGTGCGCCGAGACATGGCATTTTTCATTACTGTAGTTTGGGCGAGACGGGCTACCTCGATTTTGCTGAAGCGGCCATGGCCTGTGCTTCGCAGTATGAGCCTTTTGTTGATGCGCGCGACCTGCTTGAGGATCTCACCGATGAGACTCAGCCTATGGTTAATCACACGCTTGACTGCAGTAAGATCCGGCGGGAGTTTGGTATTCAGCAATTACCTTGGCGCAATTTTATCGATCGCGCGGTAACCCGGTATCTCGAGTTGTATGTTTCAGGTGAAGGAGTCATCGAAAAGACATGAGTGGCACATTAAACGTGGCCGTATTGACGGTTAGCGACACGCGTACAAAAGAGACTGATACGTCGGGGCAGTTCCTTGAGGACGCCTTGCTGGAGGCGGGCCACTCGCTGGCAGATCGAGGTATCGTTATCGATGACATTTATCAAATTAGAGCTGTGCTCTCCGCATGGATTGCCGACCCAGAAGTGCATTCGGTATTAGTAACTGGCGGTACTGGCTTCTCGGGGCGAGATTCAACGCCCGAGGCGGTTCAGCCATTGTTCGACAAAACGATTGAGGGTTTTGGAGAAGTGTTCCGCGCCCTGAGTTTTGAGGAAATTGGCTCTTCGACGGTGCAATCACGTGCTATTGCCGGCCTCGCTAATCGAACCGCTATTTTCTGTATGCCGGGTTCCACCGGCGCATGCAAAACCGCGTGGAATGGACTTATTCGGGATCAGTTGGACGTCGAACACCGTCCCTGCAACTTCGTGAAGGTGCTCAAGGGCGAAGTTTAGCGTCGCAATGACGGGGTGCCGCCGCTGTCCTGACTGATTACCTGCGGCGAGATTGGTTCTTATGGTGCTACGCAGTGCGCCACTGCAGCGAGTTCATCCCAACGCGAAAGTGAACCTCAAGGTTTATCGAAGCTGATATGTTCCCGAAACTAACACGCATAAAAAACGCCCTGATGCGGGCGCTTTTTTGGTAGGTACGATGTAGTGAGAGATCTACTCGTATTTTCAGTTAGCCTTCGAATCGCTGGAAAACCAATGTTGCGTTTGTGCCCCCAAAGCCAAAGCTGTTCGACATGACGCGGTTCAATGTAACGCCTGTTCTCGCATCAGTTACGACGTCCATACCGTCAGCACCCTCGTCGAGTGTTTCAACATTAGCCGACGCAGCAATGAAGTCGTTCTCCATCATAAGTAACGAATAGATGGCTTCTTGAACACCTGCGGCACCGAGCGAGTGACCAGAGAGTGATTTAGTCGAAGCAATGGCGGGTGTGCTATCACCGAAAACCTCTCTTACGGCTTTTAATTCCTGTATGTCGCCTGCAGGTGTGCTGGTGCCATGGGCATTGATGTAATCAATATTGCCCTCTACCGTGGCCATTGCTTGCTGCATGCAGCGAACAGCGCCTTCGCCCGAGGGTGCCACCATGTCGTGACCGTCTGAAGTAGCGCCGTAGCCAACGACCTCCGCGTAAATTTTGGCACCGCGGGCCTGCGCGTGCTCAAGAGACTCGAGTACCAGCATGCCGCCACCGCCGGCAATGACAAAACCGTCGCGGTCTGCGTCGTAGGCGCGTGAAGCGCGATCGGGCGTTTCGTTATATTTGGTCGACAGTGCACCCATTGCGTCAAATAGGCAGCTCAGCGACCAGTCAAGCTCCTCACCACCACCGGCGAAGACGACGTCTTGTTTCCCGAGCTGGATCTGCTCCACGGCATTACCAATACAGTGCGCACTGGTCGAGCAAGCAGACGAAATCGAGTAGTTAACGCCTTTAATCTGGAAGGGCGTAGCTAAGCAGGCCGATACGGTGCTGCCCATGGTCTGTGTAACGCGATAGGGCCCGACACGACGAAGACCGCGCTCACGAAGGATGTCTGCCGCCTCAACTTGGCTGGCACTCGAAGCGCCGCCTGAGCCTGCAATGATGCCGGTTCGTACGTTGGAAACTTGCTCCGGCGTAAGACCAGAGTCGGCAATCGCCTGCTCCATACTCAAAAACGCGTAGCCCGCAGCGTCGCCCATAAAGCGCCATTGCTTACGATCGATGTGTTCTGCGAGATCTATATCAGGCTTGCCAGAAACCCACGAGCGCATGCCTATTTCCTCCTGCGCTGGGTTGTAGCTGATGCCCGACTTACCTTGCTTGAGTGAGGACGTAACCTCTTCTGCATTGTTACCAAGGCTTGAGACGATTCCCAAGCCGGTAACGACAACACGTTTTGTCATTAGAAATTATCCGTGGATTGGAACAAGCCGACGCGAAGGTCGGTCGCGGTATAGATTTCTCGGCCATCGAC
>JAYOAN010000095.1:0-1669 GCA_038104285.1 Halieaceae bacterium | reverse complement strand
AGTTCGTCTTTGGCGTAGGCATTTTTAGGGGTAAATACAAATTCTTCAGTCATTTGTGTAGGGTACCTCGCTGGCTTCTGACTTGCACTCGGTTTCATGGCGCGGAGTGGAGGATGTCACAATTGCTTCCTGATCGTAAAAAGATGCGTTTAATTTCTGATTAACGTCGCGCTGTCATCGTAATTTCGTAGAGTGCAGAGAGCGTTCGTCGTATGCTCGAGCGTAGTAGTGTGGAGAAGCACTGACTCGGTGCGACACATCCCATCGATCTTTCTGAGGAGCTTATGAGATCTATCACACCCGTCCTGCTTTGTGGGGGCGTCGGTAGCCGACTTTGGCCTGTTTCTCGGCAGGGTCGGCCCAAGCAATATTTGAATTTAATTGGTGAGCATTCCATGCTCCAGCAGACCCTCAATCGGCTAGAAGGGCTTGATCAAGTTGCCCCCATCATTGTTTGTAATGACGAGCACCGCTTCTTGGTGGCCGAGCAGTTGCGCCAGCTCGGCGTTGGGAGAGCGACGATCATTTTAGAGCCAGAGGGTAAGAATACGGCGCCTGCCATTGCCTTGGCAGCACACGCTGCGTCGACATCAGATCCAGAGTCTTTGTTGCTGGTACTCCCGGCAGATCATTACATTGGTCGGCCTGAGGATTTGCGCGATGCCGTCACGGCTGCTATCGAGGTTGCAACCGACCAAAAGCTCGTCACCTTTGGTTTGATTCCCTCGCGGCCAGAGACGGGCTACGGCTATATCAAACGAGGCGCTGCTACCACTGAACGCGCTGCCATACTCGAAGCCTTTGTTGAAAAGCCAGATGTAGAAACAGCAGAGGCATACCTCGCGTCCGGTGAGTACGTTTGGAACAGCGGTATGTTCATGTTCTCAGCTCAGGCATACCTATCCGCGTTGGAATCGAGTCAGCCGGATATGGCTGCTGCCTGTCGTGAGTCGATGGATGCTGCAGAGCGGGATCTCGATTTTATCCGTCCCAATGCCGACATCTTCGCAACCAGCCCGGCCGACAGTATTGATTATGCGGTTATGGAACACACTTCAGACGGCGCCGTGGTTTCGCTGGATTGTGACTGGAGTGATATCGGCGCCTGGTCCGCGCTGTGGGAAGCCGGATCAAAAGATGAGTCGGGTAATGTCACCGAGGGCGACGTGGTTCTCGATAACACGAGTAATAGCTATGTCCGCAGTCAGTCGCGGTTGGTGACGACCACGGGGGTTAAAGACTTAGTCGTGGTTGAAACCGCTGATGCGGTCATGGTGGCTGACCGACATTCGGTTCAGGACGTCAAAAATATCGTTACCGCCTTGAAGTCCGCGTCACGTGGCGAGGCAGATACGCATCATCGCGTATTCCGACCCTGGGGTTCTTACGAATCGCTTATTGTGGGGGAACGCTTCCAAGTAAAACGTATTGTCGTGAATCCAGGCCAGCGACTCTCGCTACAAATGCACCATCACCGCGCCGAGCATTGGGTTGTTGTTCGCGGTACCGCCGAGGTCGTGAACGGTGAAGAGACGATGCTGCTCACTGAAGACCAGTCGACCTACATCCCGATCGGCGCCAAGCATCGGCTTAGCAATCCGGGTAAATATCCGCTAGAACTTATAGAGGTTCAGTCCGGTAGCTATCTGGGTGAGGACGACATTGTGCG
>JAYOAN010000094.1:4748-6171 GCA_038104285.1 Halieaceae bacterium | reverse complement strand
CGAGCCTATGACGGAGCAAGTGGCGGTCGCTGAGCTCAATATTCCTGAATCAGTGGCCGAAGCTGCCTGTGATTGTGAAGCGCTAGTCGTCGAGGTTGAAGAGACCTACTTTGATCGGGCTATCCGCGCCTTGGCTGCGAGAGATTACGCGCAAGCGCTCCAATATTTCGAGGCGCACCGCGATACGGATGACACAAATTCAGCAAGAGAAGCCGAGATTGGATTAGCCTTTATTGCGGTCTTACGGGCAGACAGCCGGGACCCTAGCAACTCTCAAGCGCTCGACGATCGCGCAGAGGTGATTTCTCTCGCTCTGTCTGTGTTGACCCGTCTTGAGGATAGAGTGTCTGCGCTAGGGAAAGCGAATAGCCAGCTAGTGGATGATCTTAAAAAGCGAGAGGCTGTGCTCGAGCGGCTTCGCGAGCTTACGCTGGGCCAATTGGAAGACTGACGTCGAATCGTGAGCCTTCTCCGGGTGCGGAAGTGAGCTCAATGTTCCCGCCCAACATGTCGCAGAAATTACTGACGATCGCGAGTCCCAAGCCTGTGCCACCATAGTTGACACTGGTTTTACTGTCCGCTTGCACGAATGCCTGGAAGACTTTTGCTTGTTGCTCTTCTGTCATGCCGATTCCGTTGTCGGCAACACTGAGAAGTAACTGATTCCCCTCGACCCTTGCCACAACTGTAATGACACCATGCTTGGTGAACTTGCAGGCGTTGGAAAACAGGTTGGTCAGGATCTGCTGCACCTTTGCAGCGTCGCTAGCTACTTCGATATTTTTGGCGCCATCAACCTGCAAGTCGAGCGTGTTGTCGTTTTGGGCCAGTAGTGGTGAGAGGGCGTCACATACTTGCACAACGAGGCCCGCCGCGTTGAAGGGCTCGAAACTGACGGACATTTTGCCCGTCTCGATCTTCGATAGATCGAGGATGTCGTTGATTAGGGCGAGTAATTGTCTGCCCGAGAAAATAATGGTGGTGAGGTCGTGATTGAACTGGTCACGATCGATTTCAATGCCGTCACTCAATTCGTCTTGCAGCATCTCTGAATAGCCAATGATGGCGTTGAGCGGTGTACGCAGTTCGTGCGACACGTTCGCAAGAAACATGCTCTTTGCCTCGTTGGCGGCTTCCGCGTCAGAGCGCGCGTCGTTCAGATCTGACATGGCGGTCTGCAACGATGCTGACATCTCGTTAAAGGTTTGCGCGAGGTTGGCGATTTCGCCTGCATCGCGATTTTCATCGATGCGGTGGGTTAAGTCGCCAGCGCCGAATTTTTCGACACCCACGCGCAGCCTGAAGAGTGACGCGTTCGTGCTTCGGATTAGCGTCAATATCAAAATTAAGGTGATCGTAATCGAGCTTATAAAAGCGATGATGGTGATTCGGTCGGTGAGTTGAATGGTGTTATCGATGACCG
>JAYOAN010000094.1:0-4648 GCA_038104285.1 Halieaceae bacterium | reverse complement strand
TCTCGCTGGGTTTCGCCAATGGGCGCATTGGTCTCACGTAGCGCGGCCAATACCTGTACCCGTTGGTTTTCAGTGGCCAGTCCTTGCTCAATATTGCGAACAAGTGTCGTTGCCTCGGTCGCATCGCGATAGGCCAGGACACTCTCGCTTCGTGCGTAACTTCCCCAGAGGTGTGTGCCCACATTGAAAGCGAATAAGAGCAGAATTGAGCCTGATGCCAGATAAAGTCGTGCTCGAAGGCCTAGCCGTGCAGTGATCATGAAGGCGTGGTCTCGAGAAATTGGTAAATCTTTGCGAGCAGGGCAGGGAAGTCGATGGGCTTCGTTTCATACTCACTGCAGCCAACACTCATGGCCCGCTCACGATCGGCCGCCATGGCGTGTGCTGTGAGCGCAATGATGGGGATGTGGGCAATGTCTGGATCGGCCTTGGCTTGCTCACAGGCGTCCCAACCATCGAGGACAGGCAGCGTCATATCCATCAGGACAACCGCGGGTAAATCGCTTCGCATCCTATCGAGCGCCGTCTGCCCATCGGCTGCACCAATCACAGTCAGACCTGCCCGCGTTAGGCGGCGGGTCAACATATCCCGGTTGATGTCATTGTCCTCAACGAGTAACACGGCGGCACTAGTCACTGGGTGCGTCCCCCATAATCGGGAATACGGCAAGGGTTTCGTCGATGCCTTTGGGTTTCAAATTACGAGAGGGTCCCACCACAAATTTTTCCTTGTTGAGACAGTTGAGCGTGCGCTCCGAAACAAGTATTTCGTTGGGTAACGTAGCGTCTTCTATCCGCGACGTCACGTTGACCTCATGGCCAACAAAGCCGTATTTCGATCGTCGCTCGGAGCCAATATTACCGGCTACGACTTCGCCCGTATTGAGTGCAATGGCCATCTCGATCTTAGGTAGGCCATCTGCACTGTTTTGATGGTTTATTTCGTCCATAGCTGCTTGCATGGCAATGGCGCAGGTAACCGCGCGCTCTGCATGATCTTTCATATCGCTAGGCGCACCAAAGGCTGCAAGCACGGCATCCCCCAAAAACTCGTCTATGGTGCCGCCGTGCTCGAGGATGATGTCTGTCATCTTACCGAGGTAGCGATTGAGGAGTGTGACTACTTGCTCTGGGGGAAGGTGTTCCACCAATGTGGTGAAGCTTCGGATATCGCTCATCATCAGCGTCACGCTCTTGAGATCCCCCCCTAGTTTGAGGCCTTCAGGGCTTTCGAGAATCTCCTCGACGATAGCATCGGAGATGTAGCGACCAAATGTCTGGCGAATAAATTGCTCGCGCTTCTCGAGCTGCTCGCGGTATTGCTCTTCTTTATCGTGCCATCGCTTGCGCTCTAGCCCTGATTTGATGCGCGCATTGAGTAACACCGAGTTCACAGGCTTCAGCAGATAGTCATCAGCGCCGACCTGAATACAGTCGACGATTTGGTCCATGTCTTGGCGACCTGAGATCATGATGACAGGAATAGCGCGGAGTTGTTCGCTTTGTTTGATGCGTGCGAGTACCTCTTTGCCATCAATGTTTGGCATGACCAGGTCGAGCAAGACGAGATCAACCGACTCACTCTCAAGCAGGCTAAGCGCTTGCTCACCAGATTCAGCGGTTATCACGGCGCAATGCATTTTCCGCAAGAGTCGTGACATGAGGTCGAGGTTCTCCGGAAGATCATCAACCACCAGAACCGAACAACCTTCGAACGTATCGAGGGGTCTACCTGATGATGTCGTCGTTTCTGGCGTCTTGGTCGAGGTGCTGAGGGCGTCAGCAATTCCTTGAACGCCCTCCCGAATAGATGAAGGTAGATCGCGATCTTGTTCCAGGACCATCTCCGCGTACCCTAGAACGGCCGCTACCGCATTTAGCAAATCATGCCGATTGGTAGTGTCGTCACTGGCGACAACATTGAACCGATCGAGGGCAAGGAGAAGCGCATCGACGTCCTCGGTAAGTTCACCCTCCGAGGTGTCTCGCAGCGTTTGGAGCTCGGGCGTAGCTTTCTTACTGAGCTCAATGACGGTGTTTAATGCAGGTTCTGCCACAAAAATTGAACCAATTCGTGATTTTTATCGTGTATGAAGTATATCGCGCCTAATACTTTCGACCAGTGGGGATAGGCGAAAGGCAAACCTTCAGTTAGAATTGTGAATAGTACACAAAAGGTGAAAGTCCATGCTTGATCAAGTCGAAATTTTTCATGGCTTAAGTCGCGAGGAGTTGGCGGCGCTTGAAGCGTCAAGTTCGTCGGAGTCGTACTCGAAAAACACGGTTGTGATTCAGGAGAACGAACCTGCTGATGCGCTCTATGTGATCGAGTCAGGTCGTGTGAAAGTTTATTGCAGCGACAAGAACGGCAAAGAGTTCATCATGAACTCTTTGGGCGTGGGTGATTATTTTGGCGAGCTTGCCTTGCTGGACGACTCTGCACGCTCTGCGTCGGTAAGAACTGTCGAGCCCTGTCAGTTCCGCATCGTTAAGAAAGAAGATTTCTCCAAGGTGCTCACGGACAATCCCGGCATAACGCAGCAATTGCTCGGCAACCTCGCGGCGCGTGTTCGAAAACTCACAACTGATGTGAAAAACCTTGCGTTGCAAGACGTCTATGGCCGTGTCGCAAACGTTCTTATGGATCTTTCCCACGAGCGGGGTGATGGCACCTTGTTTGTGCCTGAGAAGCTGACACAGCAGGATATTGCTGACCGAGTCGGTGCTTCACGAGAGATGGTGGCACGCATCCTCAAAGATCTTACGATCGGTGAGTACATTCGCTTCGAAGGGCGTCACATCGTTATTAACACGCGGCTTCCCGCCAAGTACTAAATCCTCGGGTAGCCACAGAGGCTACCCTCAATTTCTTCCGCTCTTTTCTTCCACTCTCGCTCGAAGTTGGCCGTCGTCGAGCGCTACGGCAATACTTGTACCTCGCTCTACTTGCTGAGTGGAGCGAACTACTTTCCCAGATTCATCAGTAACAATGGCATAGCCGCGTTTCAAGGTTGCGCTTGGACCCAGCGTTTCAAGCAGGGTTGAAAGATGCTCGACCTGGCGCTTGCTATCTCGAAGCACTTTGGTCATCTGGCCGGGTAGTCCACTCGACAGGTTATTGATCGTTTCCTGACGCTGCTTTAGGAGCCGGCTGGGTGAGGCGCTTTGCAGACGGGTGTTTAGCTGTGCAAGCCGATGTTTGCTTGCGGCGAGTCGGCTCTGAATAAGCGCTGTAGCCCGGTCTTGGTTTGTCGTTATTTTGTTTTGCAACAGCGCGAGTTGCTGACTTGGGTGTCGCAATCGTGCGGCAAGGTTTTCTGTGCGCTGCCTGTGATCTCGTAAAATTCTCATTGTGAGTGATTCGAGCTGCGAGACCGCCATGTCTATTCGTTGTAACCATTCATGACTATCGCGCGTCACTAGTTCGGCTGCTTGCGAGGGGGTGGCGGCTCTCAAGTCGGCGACTAGATCAGAGATACTGTAGTCGATTTCATGACCAACGGCGGAGACAATGGGGATCTCGGACCTGGCAATCGCGCGCGCGACTACTTCCTCATTAAAGGCCCACAGATCCTCCAACGAACCACCGCCGCGACCGACAATAAGAACATCGAGCTCGCGCGCTCCATCCCTTACTTGGGCGTTAGCGGCATCGATCGCCTCTGCGATCTGCTCGGCCGAGCCAGCACCTTGGACTTGAACGGGATAAATTGCGATCTGGCTTGAGGGCGATCTTCGACCGAGCACGCTGATGATGTCTTCGACCGCAGCGCCTGTTGGCGACGTGATGACGCCAATTCGCTCACAGTGGGTTGGGATGGCTTTCTTGCGATCTTGATCAAACAGACCTTCCGACTGGAGTTTCTGCTTCAAGGCGTCGAGTGCACGCTGGAGCGCCCCGTCACCCGAGGCTTCCATATGATCAACAATAAGTTGGTAGTTACCACTCGCCTCGTAGATTGATAATAAACCCCTGACGATAATCGAGTCGCCCACTTTTGGCTCAAAGCGGACACGCATGTTGGCGCGCCGAAACATAGCACAGCTTAGCTTGGCTCTTTCGTCTTTCAGCGTGAAATACCAGTGCCCTGAGCTCGGTCTCGAGAAGGTGCCGATCTCAGCCTCGACACACACTTCACCCAGTTGATTCTCGAGCAGTGACTTTGCCTTGCGGTTAATTTCACTGACGCTGATGGGTGTTGGTTTGGGAAGTGCCATGGAATTCTTATGAACCTGTCGACATTGTTCGAAATAGCGCTTAAGCGTACAATATTGGGTTTACTAAACGCGACAACCACGAGGTATTGATGTTACGTATCGCTCAAGAAGCGCTGACATTTGATGATGTTCTCCTACTTCCGGGTTATTCGGAAGTTACCGCCAAGGACGTCTCGCTCGTAACCAAGCTGACACGTAACATCAGCCTTAACCTTCCGCTCGTCTCTGCGGCGATGGATACCGTCACGGAATCGCGGTTGGCGATCGCTCTGGCGCAAGAGGGCGGCATTGGTATCGTCCACAAAAATTTGACCGTCCAAGAGCAGGCTGAGCAGGTTCGTCGCGTCAAGAAATTTGAGAGTGGTGTTGTAAAAGACCCAATCACCATTGATCACACTGCAACCATTGCCGAGCTTATCGAGCTCACGCG
>JAYOAN010000093.1:3268-6299 GCA_038104285.1 Halieaceae bacterium | reverse complement strand
GCGCTTTGTCATATTAGTGGTGACGCGGTGCGGCGAGCCACGGGAGCTCAAGCCTTTGCGATGCGACGGCTGAAGTAGTTTAAAAAGGGTTTTAAAGCATATGATCGAACGATTGCGCGGCACGATTATCGCCAAACAAGCGCCCGAGGTAATCATTGACGTTGGCGGTGTTGGTTATGAGGTCAGGGTCCCAATGACCACCATCTACCAACTGCCTGGTGTCGGTGAAGAATCCATTTTGTTGACACACTTTGTGGTCAGGGAAGACGCGCAGCAACTTTATGGCTTTGTTCGAGAGATCGATCGCCGCCTGTTCAGAGACCTTATAAAAGTCAACGGTGTTGGGCCGAAGTTAGCGCTCGCTATACTGTCAGGCATGGATACTGAGCAGTTTGCCGATTGCCTCAACCGTAACGACGTCAATGCCCTCGTTGCACTACCCGGTGTCGGCAAAAAGACAGGGGAACGTCTGCTTGTTGAGATGCGTGATAAAGCGGGACAGTGGCTGTCTGATGTGTTGCCAGCGCAAAGCACAGCTTCTTCGACCTCGATGGTGACCTCCGATATTCGGGGTGAAGCTGAGCAGGCTCTGGTGGCGCTCGGCTACAAGCCGACTGAGGCGTCCCGCCTTATTTCTGCGGTAGAGTCTGACGACATCGATTCGAGCGAGGGTTTAATTCGTGCCGCTTTGCAATCAGCTATGCGATAAAAAGACGGAGTTGGCGAGGAAGTCACAGTGATAGAGACAGATCGACTAGTAGCGGGTGATGCCGTCGACAATCGGGAGACCGCTCTCGACCGTGCGGTCCGTCCACAAACCTTAGACGATTATATTGGGCAGACGGCTGTTAAGGAGCAGATGGAGATTTTCCTGTCAGCAGCAAAGGGTCGCGGTGAGCCTCTCGATCACACCCTGATTTTCGGCCCCCCAGGCCTCGGAAAGACAACGCTCGCAAGTATTGTTGCGAACGAGATGGGTGTTCAACTGAAAACAACCAGTGGCCCAGTGCTGGAAAAGGCTGGCGACATCGCTGCCATCATGACAAATCTCGAGCCTAACGACGTTTTGTTTATCGACGAAATCCACCGTTTGAGTCCGTATGTTGAGGAAATTTTGTATCCGGCCATGGAGGATTTTCAGCTGGATATCATGATTGGCGAGGGGCCGGCAGCGCGTTCCATTAAGTTGGACTTGCCGCCGTTTACCTTGGTTGGGGCTACCACACGAGCGGGCCTGCTGACTTCACCACTGCGAGATCGCTTCGGTATCGTTCAGCGCCTTGAGTTTTATGAGGTCGGAGATTTGAAGCGCATCGTGACACGCGCTGCTTCGATTTTAGGTGTCGACGCTGACGATGCAGGGGCACTGGAAATCGCGAAGCGTTCCAGAGGTACGCCTCGAATCGCTAATCGACTCATGCGACGCGTGCGTGACTATGCACAAGTGAAAGGCGATGGTGTTATCACACAGCAAATCGCGGAGCAGGCGCTCGATATGCTCAGTGTTGACGACCAAGGCTTCGATCACCTCGATCGGCGATTTTTATTAGCGCTTATTGAAAAATTTGAGGGTGGACCGGTTGGAATCGATAGCTTAGCGGCTGCTTTATCCGAGGAGCGCGGCACCCTCGAGGATGTTATCGAGCCTTACCTGATTCAGCAGGGACTTATTGTTCGAACCCCCCGCGGTCGGGTGGCAACGAATGCTGCCTACCGACACTTTGCTCTACCTGCACCCGTTTCAAGCGAGCCATCGACAGCGCGCTCAGACAATCTGTCACTTGATCTAGGCGACGACGGAGACGAGAACGGAGACGAGAGAGGTGCTTGAGTACAAGCTGCCTATTCGCGTTTATATCGAAGATACCGATGCAGGGGGTATCGTCTACTACGTCAATTACCTTAAGTATTTTGAGCGCGCACGAACCGAACTAATTCGCTCCATGGGTGTCGATAAAACGGCAGTAATGGAGGATGGATCGGTCTTTGTCGTGACGTCCGCATCGATCGACTATCTCTTGCCCGCGAGGCTCGATGATGAAATCGTTGCGCGCGCGACAGTAATCGACGCTGGCGGTGCATCAATTGTATTTGAGCAGGATGTAGTACGGGGGAGTGAAATACTCGCTCGGGGCAAGGTTGCCGCTGCGCTGACTGACGGTCAGACAGGGCGACCAAAGCGGATGCCTTTAGCGTTGCGTACTGCGTTGAAAGCGGCGGTTAATTCCAGCGAGGTAACAGATGGTAGATGAACTGAGTGTAATTGAGTTGATTATGGGGGCGAGCTTCACAGTGAAGCTCGTGATGGCCATTTTAGTGGCGGCCTCCGTAACCTCTTGGTTCATGATTGTGCAGCGGGTCATTATCTTGCAGCGCGCCGATGCGGAGCTCCTCGACTTCGAGGATCGTTTCTGGTCTGGAATGGACTTGGCGCAGCTCTACAGAGAGGGATCAAACGCCATCGAGGAGGGGGTCGATATCACGGGTGGTGAGGCACTTTTTCGCGCGGGTTTCAAAGAATTTTCCAAGCTGTCTCGACAGCCCAACATGGATGCTCAGGCAATTGTTGAAGGTTCACGACGCGCTATGCGGGTAGCACTGAATCGTGAGAGTGATCGCTTGGAGCACAACCTGCCTTTCCTTGCCTCTGTCGGCTCTACCAGCCCATACATCGGGCTGTTTGGCACTGTTTGGGGGATCATGCACTCTTTCAGAGGGCTTGCTACAAGTTCACAAGCGACGCTTGCGGCCGTGGCGCCGGGCATCTCGGAAGCACTGATTGCGACTGCGATGGGCCTTTTTGCCGCTATACCCGCGGTGTTGGCCTACAACCGATTTGCAGCTCGCGTTGACACGCTACTCAACCGCTATGATGCGTTTGTCGATGAATTCTCGGGTTTGTTGCAACGACAAAGCTATGCCCAACAAGGTGGGCGAGAGGGTAGTCGAGAGGCGGATGCTAGAGGTGGGAGCTCGCTGTGAGACCGCGCCGCGCTGTTGCAGAAATCAACGTTGTTCCCTACATCGACGT
>JAYOAN010000093.1:1239-3168 GCA_038104285.1 Halieaceae bacterium | reverse complement strand
TGAGCCAAAACCACTCGAGTCTAAAAGCCCTCAGCCCGAGCCCACTTCAGAGAACTCACAGGCACAAAAACTAGCGGACTTGCAAAAAGAGTTGATGGCCGGGTTGGAGGAGCTTCCACAAGCTGAACCTTCCGCGCCCAACGATGAGTTCGATGAGGTTCAACAGGTCGCAGCGCTTATGCAGGCGCGAATTACACAGAATTGGCGGCGGCCACCCTCTGCCAGAAATGGCATGGAGGCCTTGCTCACGATAAGTCTTGTTCCAACCGGCGAAGTGGTGGGCATCAATGTGTCTAGTAGCAGCGGCAGTAGTGCCTTCGACAGAAGTGCCATTGCAGCGGTGGAGCGTGTTGGTCAGTTTCCGGAGGTGGCAGTCTTGTCTATTTCTGATTTCGAGCGATACTTTCGCCGATTCCCATTGCGATTCCGCCCAGAAGATTTGAGGTATTGATCATGTTCCTGCGTGTCTTGCTCACTGTTTGTGGACTTTTCTTTAGCTGTTCCTCGCTAGCACAGCTTGAAATTCAAGTAACACGGGGAATCGATAATCCTACCCCGATTGCGGTGGCGCCTTTCGCTTGGGACGGTCTGGGCGCAGCACCTGAGGACTTCGCCCAAATTATCGATTCCGATCTCGCTCGAAGTGGCCAGTTTAGTCCCGTCAGTCGCAGAGATATGTTGAGTTTGCCTACGCGTGCAGAGGATATTTTTTACCGTGATTGGCGGGCGATTGCCGCGCGATATCTCGTTATTGGGCGGGTCAGTAAAGGCGTGCAGCTAAACGTTGAATTCGCACTTTACGACGTAGAACGAGGAATAGAACTCTTCTCGTCTCAAGTGACGGGTCCTGAGTACGAGGCTCGAATGGTCGCTCACCGAGTAGCGGATGCGATATACGAGAAACTGACTGGTATCCAGGGCGCATTCGCGACGCGATTGATTTATGTATCGGTGACACGAAATCCCGAGGGCAAAGATTTTTATCGTCTCACCGTGGCTGACGCAGACGGTCAGCGTCCGATCGTGTTACTCGAGGGACGTGATCCGATTCTTGCGCCTAGCTGGTCGCCTGATGGGAAAGAGGTTGCCTACGTATCCTTTGAGTCATCGCGACCCGCTATTTATCGTCAGGTGTTGGCGACTGGCGCTCGCGAGCAGCTGACTAACTTTCGAGGCTTGAACAACTCGCCAGTATGGTCACCCGACGGTAAGTCAATGGCGTTGGTCTTATCCAAAGACGGAAGTCCAGATATCTATTTACTCGACCTCGAAACGAAACAACTAACGCGGCTAACAAGGCATTACGCAATCGATACGGAGCCGACGTGGATGCCGGACGGTAAATCGCTGCTGTTCACGTCTGATCGAGGTGGTCGCCCTCAAATTTACCGGTATACGCTGGCTACGGGTAAGATCGAGCGAGTGACATTTGAAGGTCGATACAATGCACGCGCCCGTGTCGCTGAGGATGGGCGGAACGTGGCGTTGGTCCATCAGCGAGACGGACGTTTTCACGTAGCTGTTTTCGATTTGATTACAGAGCGCATGACAGTACTCACGGAAACCTCACTTGATGAAAGCCCCAGCATTGCACCAAACGGATCCTTGGTTATTTATGCGACAAAGCGCGGAGAACGAAGTGTTTTGGGTGCGGTGGCGGTAGATGGAGGCGTTAAATTTAGTCTTCCAGCACGGTCCGGGAGTGTGCAGGAGCCCGCATGGTCACCCATGTTGTTTAGTTGGTAAGAAAAAACCTTAGATCTGTTCAACAAATGGACATATATGCGCTACATTATAGGCAGTACAAAACCAGACTTTGTGTAGGAAACACACCATGACAACGAAAAATACTTTGGGGAAAGCTGCTGCAGTTGTTTTGATGGCTGCTTTGGTGAGCGCGTGCTCAAGCAACGCAGCAAAAGAAGAGGC
>JAYOAN010000093.1:0-1139 GCA_038104285.1 Halieaceae bacterium | reverse complement strand
GGCTACCGAATCGAAACAATCAGCTACGGTGAAGAAAACCCAGTTGCTTATGGCTCGGGTGAGTCAAGCTGGAGCAAGAACCGTCGCGTGGAGATCAAGTAAGGCTTTATGATCGCTCAAGGTTTTGCAAAGCCGGTGCTAGTCGCCGGCTTTTTTATTTTTACAGGTGCAGCGGCGGCGCAGGATTTTGCAATCCAGCCAGCTGAGCCACTCTCTAGCATCGTACCTTATGTCCAAGCTGACACCTCGGGGGTGCCTGTTCTCCCCGAACCATTACCGACGGCTGGAACGGACGCTCGCTCGCTTGCGCTAAGGGTTCAGCAGCTCGAGGAGGAGATTCGAAGGCTCAATGGTCTCGTCGAGGAGCAGGCCGGCTTGTTAACGCGTTTGCAGGACCAATCGCTTGAGCGATATGTGGAAGTTGATCGACGTCTAGCGACAATCACCGCAGCGGGTTCTGGCGAGGTCACTGATGAATCGTCCTTACCCAATGAATCCGTTGTCACGGCTGATGGTGAGCAGACGCAGGAGGTGCCGATAGCGCCAGAGATGGGCGAGCAAGAAGCCTATCAGGCGGCTTATGGCTTCGTACGAGAGCGTCAGTTTAGCGAAGCTTTAACGGCTTTTGATGCATTCCTGAGCGAATATCCCTTCGGTCGTTTTGCGCCCAACGCACATTACTGGTTGGGGGAGTTGTATCTCGTTGTCGAGCCGGTCGATCCCGAGGCAGCAAGGCAAAACTTTCAAGTCTTGTTGGATCAATATCCCAACGACCGAAAAGTGCCGGATGCATTGTATAAATTGGGCCGTGTTCATGCGCTTAAAGGTAACGAAGAGCGCTCCCGGGAGTATCTCGATCGGGTGATTGCTGAATACGGTGCTGACGGCCACCCAGCGGCTCAGTTGGCGCAAGATTTCATCGATAGCCAATAACGTTGTTCATGCTGTCTTCGCTGCGGCTTCGGTAATTTCAGGGCTTGCTTTTTTGTTCGTAAGCCGTAAGATTCGCGCCCTCTCGAAACAGTTTTCGGGCCGTTAGCTCAGCGGTAGAGCAGTTGGCTTTTAACCAATTGGTCGATGGTTCGAATCCATCACGGCCCACCATCATAAGAAAAACCACCCATCGGGTGGTTTTTTTT
>JAYOAN010000092.1:0-6348 GCA_038104285.1 Halieaceae bacterium | reverse complement strand
CTTTACTGAGCGCGACTCATCAACTTGCGCCACGACAGATGTGTAGGCTTCGGACGAGGTTTTTCCATTGATACCCAAGGCATCGCACAACACATTGTAAAGCGGCACCATCACCACAAATACAAAGGCGAACATAGCAACAGCCACGGCGCCAAGCTTGGCTACCGTGTCTGTTGTTGGGTCTTGGCTTAGTCGCACGAGAAGCTAGATCCTAAAATTAGTGAGCGGGCTGCTCTTCAATTTTAGGTGGCGTCTCGAACGTGTGATAGGGCGGTGGTGAAGGCAGTGTCCACTCAAGACCCTCTGCACCATCCCACACTTTTTCATCCGAAACACGCTTACCCGCGACGATGGCAGCAATAACGTTGTACAGGAACAAGAGCTGCGACGCGCCGTAAATGAAAGCACCGATCGACGACATCATGTTGAAGTCAGCGAACTGCAACGCATAGTCGGGAATTCGGCGAGGCATGCCTGCGAGACCGACAAAGTGCTGCGGGAAGAACGTTACGTTGAAGCCAATGAACGATACCCAAAAATGCACCTTACCCATGGTTTCGTTGTACATACGGCCGGTCCACTTGGGTAGCCAGAAGTAGATTGCAGCCGTCATTGAGAATACCGCACCTGCCACCATCACATAGTGGAAGTGCGCAACAACGAAGTAGGTGTCGTGGTACTGGAAGTCAGCTGGCGCGATTGACAGCATCAATCCGGTGAAACCACCGATCGTGAACAACACCAAGAAGCCGATTGAAAACAGCATGGGTGTTTCGAAGGTCATTGCACCGCGCCACATCGTTGTGACCCAGTTGAAGACCTTAACGCCCGTAGGTACCGCGATAAGCATTGTTGCGTACATGAAGAACAGCTCGCCTGCTACAGGCATGCCGACTGTGTACATGTGGTGTGCCCATACGATGAACGACAGGAAGGCGATCGCCGCTGTCGCGTAAACCATCGACGCATAACCGAAGAGTGGCTTGCGTGAGAACGCGGGGATGATCTGCGAAATCACACCAAACGCTGGAAGGATGATGATGTATACCTCTGGGTGACCGAAGAACCAGAAGATGTGCTGGAACAGAACAGGGTCACCACCACCCGCGGCAGAGAAGAAGCTCGTGCCGAAGTGGATATCCATGAGCATCATGGTTACAGCACCCGCCAAGACAGGCATAACCGCAACAAGCAGGAACGCCGTGATGAGCCATGTCCAAACGAACAGTGGCATCTTCATGTATGTCATGCCGGGGGCACGCATGTTCATGACGGTTGCGATGATGTTGATCGAACCCATGATGGATGAGACACCCAAAATGTGGATCGCAAAAATGAAGAACGTCACCGAGGGTGGTGCGTAAGTCGTTGAAAGTGGCGCGTAGAACGTCCAACCGAACGCGGGAGCACCGCCTTCCATAAGCAGGGTAGACGCCAGCATCAAAAACGCTGGCGGCAAGATCCAGAAGCTCCAGTTGTTCATTCGTGGCAAGGCCATATCTGGCGCCCCAATCATCATGGGGATCAGCCAATTCGCGAGGCCCACGAACGACGGCATAATGGCACCAAATACCATCACCAGTCCGTGCAGTGTTGTCATCTGGTTAAAGAAACCAGGTTCAACAAGCTGCATGCCTGGCTGAAAAAGCTCAGCACGAATGACCATGGCGAATGCACCGCCAAGGAGGAACATTGCGAACGAGAACCATAGGTACATGGTTCCGATGTCTTTGTGGTTAGTTGTGTACAGCCAACGAGAGAGGCCTTTAGCTGGACCGTGGTGATGATCGCCCATTTGTATTTCCTCCAATTACCCTTCTTTGTAGCTCACGACGTCAGACGCCTGAACCACATCCCCAGTATTATTTCCAAACGCATTGCGCTGATACGTCGTGACCGCAGCCACGTCGACTTCTGACAGCTGTGCCCCGAATGCCTGCATTGCAGTACCTGCAACGCCGTTCACAATGACGCTCAAGTGTGTATCGAGGCCGCCCGTTGCAATGGCACTTCCCGCAATCGCATTGCCGAGACCGCCTTCACCCGCAGCACCGTGGCAGGCCAAGCAGCTGGCGTTGTAGACGTCCTCGCCCCGTGCGTACAACTCATCAAAAGACAGCTCTTGTGCGGCGAGTGCAGCGTCGGCAGCGGCGGCGCCTTGCTTGGCAGCCATCCAACCATCGAACTCATCGCGGCTAACCGCATGCACTACTACGGGCATGAAGCCGTGGTAAGCGCCACACAACTCGGTGCACTGACCGCGGTAGACGCCTTCTTGAAGAACGCGGGTCCATGCTTCGTTAATGAAGCCAGGAATCGCATCGCGCTTAACCGCAATCTCGGGCACCCACCATGAGTGGATAACATCGTTCGCAGTAATTAAGAAACGCACCTTCGTGTCCACAGGTATAACGAGCGGCTCGTCGACTTCGAGAAGATAATTCTCGCCCTTGTCGTCAGTGTTGTAGATCTGCTCTTGCGATGTCGCAAGGTTAGAGAAGAACGAGACATTTTCACCGTCGGCATCGAGATACTCGTACTTCCACTTCCACTGGTAACCCGTGATGAGAATGCTCATTTCAGCATCGTCGTTATCATAGACTTCGAGCAGGGTTGAGGTGGCTGGCACGGCCATTCCGATGAGAATCAGAAAGGGCACTACAGTCCATGCGATTTCGACACCTGTGTGCTCGTGGAATTGAGCTGGCTCTACGCCTTTTGACTTTCGGTGTGCATAGATCGAGTAGAGCATGACGCCAAAAACGCCAATACCAATCACCACGCAGATCCAGAAGATCAACATGTGAAGGTCAAAAATCTCTACTCCGAGTTCAGTGATAACCGCGCCTGCATCAGATACACCAGTCGACATGTTGACTTGGTTCTGTGCATTCGCGGATAGCGGCAAGAGTGCCGCCGCGGCTAGTGCGCGTGCGTTAAGCATCTTTTTTTCCCCATTTCAGCGTTGTGCTGGTCCCGCCCCCTATGGTTGGACCACGCTTTTTTAGCGGCGCGATTATAGCGAAGTCAGATTGGATTCACAGCGCAAACACGTTAGTTAGACAAATACCGTGCATTTGTTAACAGGAATTTAGTCCTTCTGTGGCTCGGGGATCATTAAACGGACGGGCTCAGCCGCCGTTTCTACCAAACGGGCACGTCCGCGAGTGACGCGCGTGGTCGGTTCTTGAGCCGCTGCCTGAGGGCGTTTCTCGGAAAATCCACAGTCGACACAGGACCTTTCATCGGTCTCCATATCGACCACAATACGATCCATGGCCTTGCAGCTTGGGCAAACAGCGCCCGCTATAAATCGTGGTCGTCGCGGTGCTTGCGGTGTAGCGTCGTTTGTCATGTAGCCATTAATTTCCGGTGTTTACGGTTTGAATGTGCGCTTATCCTTGTGCCAATGTTACCAGCACTAACGATCAAGGAAGGTTGAAATGGCGCACGTGAACTACAACGGTCCCGACAATATTCGGTCATATCAAGGCAATACTCCCAAATTGGGTGAACGCGTCATGATCGACCCGTCAGCTGTCGTCCTCGGGGACCTGGTCATGGGCGATGACGTCAGTGTCTGGCCTCAATGCGCGATACGGGCAGATATGCACAGTATTCGCATTGGAAGCCGCACCAACATTCAAGATGGCTCGATCTTACATATCACGCATGCAAGCGATTTTAATGGGGCAGGGTACCCACTCAGCATTGGTGATGACGTCACCGTGGGTCATAACGCGGTTCTCCACGGCTGTACGATCGGAAATCACGTGCTCGTTGGCATCGGCTCAGTCGTGATGGACGGTGTGATCGTTGAGGACGAAGTGATGATCGGTGCCGGAAGTCTGGTTACACCCGGTAAAACGCTTAAGGCCGGATGGCTCTACGCGGGATCACCTGCGAGGCCCGTCCGCGAAATAACGGACCGAGAGCGCGCGTTTTTACCTTACTCAGCAAAAAACTACGTCAAACTCAAAGATCAGTTTCTCGAGGAATCGGGCGCTTAACTGCTGGGGCGCAACAACTCGAATACGCCAGATGTCTCTGGTCGTTGGCCTTGCCAGATTGCATAGCTATCGGCCGCCTGCTCTATCAACATGCCTAAGCCATCTTTCACGTGGCTTAACCCTTTGACACGAGCCCAAGCCATGAACGGTGTGTCTTGATCGCTATAAATCAAATCGTAGGCAGCGGTACTAGAACTCATTTGGTTAATGGCTAGATCGGGGAAGCTACCGTCCCAACCACTGCTTAAGCCGTTAATGATGAGATCCCAGCGTCTATCGGGAATATCGTCTAGCCCACCCGCACTTAAGTTTCCGCGATGGCTAAACAAGTCGGCCAGTTCAGAAGCTCGAGATTCCGTGCGGTTCGCGATATGGATCGCGGTTGGATTCCGCTCGCAAAGCGGGCCCAAAATACCGCGCATGGCGCCACCGGCACCTAGCAGAAGAATATTCCTCGCTTCTATCGCCCACCCTAGATTGTGCTCGAGATCTCGCAGTATGCCGCTGCCGTCAGTGGTGTGTGCACACACTCGTCCATCACTGTCTCGCCACAAGGTGTTTGCCGCCTTAGCGTCGATGGCAGCGTCGGTGCGAACGTCCGCGAACTCAAAGGCATCGCCTTTGAACGGCGCCGTAACATTTAGGCCGATGCCGCCAGCTGAAAAAAACGCGGTAACAACCGCATCGAAGTCACCGGGCTCAACCAAGATACGACCGTAATCAACCTCGTGATTCAAGCTGGCCGCGAACGCGTGATGAATTTCAGGCGATTTGCTGTGACCGATTGGATTGCCCAGTACGGCAAAGCGCCTCATAAAAACTCCCAAAACCTTAACCAAACCTGAATAAGCCGACTCGGCTAAATTATACGGTTAGTTTATGCCAGCCAGTCTTTAGGCTTTAAATAATATTCGAGTAGCGTTTCTTCAGGCGAACCTGGGTCTGGCGTGAGTCCATACTCCCAGCGAACAAGCGGTGGGAGCGACATCAGAATCGCCTCAGTGCGGCCGTTCGATTGCAAGCCAAACAAAGTGCCTCGATCAAAGACTAAGTTGAATTCAACGTAGCGACCTCGGCGGTAAAGCTGCCACTGCCGTTCGCGCTCACCATACTCGCGATCTTTGTTGTTCATTACGATGGGAACATAGGCTTTCGAGAAAGCGTCTCCGACTGAACGCATAAATCCGAACGTTTTCTCAAAGCCCCACTCGTTGAGATCATCGTAGAAGAGACCACCGACACCCCTCGGCTCGTTGCGGTGCGGCAAAAAGAAGTACTCATCGCACCATTTTTTATATCGTGAGTACACGTCGTCACCATAAGGATCACAGGCATCTTTGGCGGTTTGGTGCCAGTGAATGACGTCCTCATCTCTGCCGTAATAGGGCGTCAAATCAAATCCGCCACCCATCCACCAAACGGGATCGTGGCCTGGCTTTTCCGCAACGAAGCATCGGACGTTGGCATGGGATGTTGGGACGTAAGGATTTCTCGGGTGCATAACCAGTGAGACACCCATCGCTTTAAAACTGCGCCCCGCCAATTCAGGTCTATGTTGCGTGGCACTGCCCGGCATCTGAGCGCCTTCTACGTACGAGAAGTTAACACCGCCCTTCTCAAAAACCTTGCCATCTGCCAATACACGGCTGATACCACCGCCGCCTTCAGGGCGTTCCCAAGATTCAGTTGCAAACTCTGCTGACCCGTCTATTGCGCTCAACTCATCACAAATTGATGCTTGTAGGCCTTTCAGATACTGCTCAACAGCTGGCAAATCCATAGGGCTTCCTTCTTCTTGTCTGCCATTTACTCAGCGGGATACTCAACGCATCACTTCGCCGGTTGTCGCGCGCTTTATCGTCGATGGTCGACCCTGCAGGTTTACTGAACCAGGCACCATGACAACGCCTGCACCGAAATACCTCACCACTTGGAACGCATGCTTTGCTGGCTGAGCACCCGCCCAGTTAGCACTGGTCGTTACCACTGGCCCGCCCAATTCGCGACACAACTTGGACAGCGTAGGTGCAGAGGTTACACGGATTGCCACCTCAGCGCTCTCTCCTGTTACCCAAGAAGGGAAAAAATCTTTGTGTGGAACAAGCCAAGTCACAGGACCCGGCCAGGAATCCAATACGGTCTCTCGCTGCTTGGATGTCAGCCCGTCCAATAGCGGTGCGAAATCAGACACATCGCCGCTAGCGACGATAACGCCCTTTGAAATAGGTCGCTGCTTCATTGCACATAGCCGCTCGACTGCATCTCGGTTCCACGGATCGCAGGACAGCCCCCAAACTGCTTCAGCCGGGCAGGCGATAACGCCACCATCTCTAACACA
>JAYOAN010000091.1:3762-6409 GCA_038104285.1 Halieaceae bacterium | reverse complement strand
AATCGCGTTTTAGAGACTGAAATAAAAAAGCCCCGCAAGAGCGAGGCTTTTAGTCGTTCCTGCTGATTAAGCTGGGAACTGATAGTCGTCAAACATTTCCCGGAGCTTCATCTTCTGAATTTTGCCCGTTGCAGTGTGCGGCATTTCCTCGATGTACTGGACATCATCTGGAATCCACCACTTCGCAATCTTGCCGTCCAAGAATGTTTTTAGCTCGTCCGGTGTGACATCACCCTCACCGTTCTTCACCACAATCAACAGTGGGCGCTCGCCCCACTTAGGATGGATGCGTCCAATAACTGCAGCTTCAGCCACCATGGGATGACCGGTCGCGCAGTTCTCAACCTCAATCGAAGAGATCCACTCGCCACCCGACTTGATCACATCTTTAGTTCGGTCAGTGATCGATACATTGCCGCGGGCGTCGATGCTGGCAACATCGCCTGTCTCAAACCAACCATCTTCTTCGTGTGCCGAGCTGCCGTCGAGCTTGAAATAGCTCGAACAAATCCAAGGACCTCGCACTTTGAGCGCGCCAAAGGCGACGCCGTCCCAAGGCAGTTCCTTGTTATCGTCGTCAGTGATCTTCACCTCAACGCCGAATATGGGCTGACCCACATTGGTTCGCATGCTGGCAAAGGCTTCTGCGTCGTACTGGTTTCGTCGAGCGCCCGAGGAGTTCGACGTGCCCAGTGGGCTCATTTCGGTCATGCCCCATGCGTGACGAGTATCAACGCCGTAAGTATCAAACTCTTCCATGACTGACAGCGGGCAGGCAGAACCACCGACAACAACACGCTGAAGCGTATCAACTCGCTCACCGCTTGATCGCAAGTGAGCAAGCAGATTCAACCAAACAGTGGGTACGCCCGCAGACATGGTCACACCCTCTTCATTAATGAGCGCCGCTAGCGTGGGACCGTCACCCATCTTGTTGCCAGGCATGACCATTTTTGCGCCCGCTACAGGGCAGGCGTAGGGGTTACCCCAAGCGTTGACATGGAACATAGGAACGATGGGAAGCACTACATCCGCAGACGAGATGTTCATTGAGTCCGGCATCATGGTGGCATAGGTGTGCAGCACTGTAGAACGGTGGCTATAGAGAACCCCCTTGGGGTTACCTGTAGTGCCCGAGGTGTAGCAAAGCGCGCACGCCTCGTTTTCATCAATAGTGGGCCACTCGAAGCTATCGGACTGACCTGCGATGACATCTTCGTAGCAATGTACATTAGCTACGGACGTCTCAGGCATATGCTCAGCGGTTGTCATCACGACCCAACCCTTGACGCCAGGACATTGCGGCGCAACCTGCTCAATCAGTGGCCAAAAATCAGGGTCTAGAAATACGTACTGGTCTTCGGCGTGATTGATGATGTAAATAATCTGCTCAGGAAATAGACGTGGGTTGATGGTGTGACATACGTAACCCGAGCACGCTGAGGCGTAGTACGTCTCAAAGTGTCGATAGTCGTTCCAAGCAAGTGTTGCCACACGATCGCTTGGTGACATTCCCCAAGCCTTCATTGCGTTAGCGAGCTGGCGCACTCGACCGAACGCATCAGCGTAGCTGTAGCGATGTCTGGGATTGTCTCGTGTTACAGATACGATCTCCTGCGCTCCGTGGACACGTTCTGCGTGCTCCATGATTGACGTAATCGTCAGTGGGAAATCCATCATCAAGCCTTGCATGATTTACCTCTCTGTCTGGCTGTTATGTTTATCATTTTCGTAGGGTTGTTATCGTTAGTATTCTCGAGCAGTCGTTTCCCAGCGCGACTAGGAAAGCGACCACACCCCGTCCTCTTGTTGAGCCCGGCCTTCAATTTCAAGTTTTAGTAGATGCGCGAGCAGCGATAGCTGCGCCCATCGATGCATCGCTTCTGGCACGTCATCGTATACGGATACAACAAGTGTTTCGATAGGAACCGGGCCTCCTCGCTCTAAATTAGCAACAACTTTTGCCTCACGCATTAGTCGGTGCCTAACGAGCTTCTCGACTTCATCGCGACAGCCTTGAATCACCTCACCATGTCCCGGTGCAATGGCTGTCACGTCGTAGTTCAGTAACCGCTGGAGCGACTCGATGTAGTCCTTCATATTGCCGCCGGGTGGCACAATCACGACGGTCGATCCGTTCATGATGTGATCGCCCGCAAAGACCATACCTTCTTCCTCGAGAAGGAAGCAGTAGTGATTGTCTACGTGGCCTGGGGTGTGAATCGCTCGGATCGACCAATCCTGTCCCGAAAAAACGGCGTCTTGTTCCAAATGAACGTCGGGCTGAAACGTCAGGTCTTGATGTTGATCGTCAGCCGTCACCGCGCCAATCATGGGTACACCCAGCTCTCGAGCGAGGTGAGCTGCGGCCGGTGAGTGATCGGGGTGCGTGTGGGTGCACAAAATGTGGCTGATGCGACCATCGCCTACTTTCAAGATGTGCTCAATGTGCTCGTCGATTGCGGGACCGGGGTCGATCACCGCCAAGTCTTCTGTGCCGACAATGTACGTGTTGGTTCCTGGCCCCGTCATGACGCTAGGGTTAGGAGCCACTAGCCGCCTAATCCTCGGCGATACCTGTACGGCTTCATCGTATGCCTGCATGTCAGCTCACCATTTGCGCGATCGTGATTGCGGGGTCGACATC
>JAYOAN010000091.1:1224-3662 GCA_038104285.1 Halieaceae bacterium | reverse complement strand
CCATTTGCGCGATCGTGATTGCGGGGTCGACATCAGCGTCGTAATCAACACCGGGAACTTCGAAGCCAAACAGCTGCAAAAACTCTTCGCGGTAGCCCGCAAAGTCCGACAATTCGTCGAGATTCTCTGTGCCTATTTGTTCCCACAAACCCGCAACCTCTGCCTGCACTTCGGGCAAGAGCTCAAGATCATCAACGCGCTGTCGGCCTTCCTCATCAAGCGCTTTGTCCCCGTACATGGCCTCGCGGAACAGGCGATCGATTTGCTCAATGCAGCCCTCGTGCGTGCCACGGGCTTTCATGACTTTAAACAGGATAGCCAAGTAAATAGGCATTGCAGGAATAGCTGCGGACGCTTGCGTCACTACCGCCTTCAACACCGATACCCGGGCATCACCACCTTTCGCGGCTAGACGCTCGCGAATGCCAACAACACGCTTGTCGAGATCTTTTTTTGCAGCGCCAATGGTGCCGTGCCAGTAAATATCCCATGTAATCTTCTCACCAATATAGGTGTAGGCCGTGGTCTTGGCGCCGTCAGCTAAAACGCCGGCATTGTCGAGCGCCTCAATCCACATTTCCCAGTCCTCGCCGCCCATGACAGCGACTGTATTGTCGATCTCTTCCTGAGACGCAGGCTCTAAATGGAATTCTTGGATGATGCCTTTATCGGTATTGATCCCTTTCTGTACTGCGGGCGATCCAATGGGTTTCAGCGTGGAGACGTGGACGTCCCCGGTGACGGGGTGTGTACGGCGAGGTGCCGCAAGGCTGTAGACGACAAGGTCGATCTGACCAAGGTCTTCCTTAATCAGGTCAATCACACGATCTTTCAGCTCAGCCGAAAACGCATCACCATTGATACTTTTTGCATAGAGCCCGGCCTCATCTGCATATCGGTGGAACGCAGCTGAGTTATACCAGCCTGCTGTACCTGGCTTTTTCTCGTTTCCTTCCTTCTCAAAAAAGACGCCAATCGTCGAAGCACCCGAGCCAAAGGCAGCTGTGATGCGAGAAGCCAAACCGTAGCCCGTGGAGGAGCCGAGCACTAAAACGCGTTTCGGGCCGTCGGCTATCTCACCCTTCGACTGGACATGTTCGATCTGACGGCGAACATTTTCATCGCAACCGACAGGGTGTGTTGTCGTACACAGAAATCCACGAACTTTTGGCTTGATGACCATCGATAACACTCTCGCTCAAAATTTTGGAGCTGAAGTCTAGCATGCAAGCCGCGTTTCGTTAGACACTACAAACAAGCGGTCAGGTTCATCCGTCGGGCTGACTAGTGACTCGCCGTCCATAAGATTAATAACGACACAGACGACAATGGAGATCAACCATGGAAATGCATAATCCAATTCTTGGCGCTGCCGCCGTGCTTGCACTTTGGTCAACACTCATGACCTTTATACTCGTGGCACGCCGCATTGGCGCCGGGATGAAACTCGGAGATCTGCCACCCGGCATGCGAGGCGCTGACGGTGAGGCATCTATGCCACAAGGCGCGAACTGGACCGCTCATAACTATACCCACCTGATGGAGCAACCCACGATTTTTTATGCGGCTGTCATCATCCTGGCCATGGCGGGTGATACGTCAACCTACTCACTCTATGCTGCCTGGACGTACACAATATCTCGCATTGTTCATAGCTTTTGGCAGATGTACGTCAACACAATTACAGTACGATTCTTGTTGTTCTTAATCGGAACACTGGCACTGACGATGCTGACAGTTCATGCCGTCATGTTTACCGTTCAGCTCTAATCGGACGTGTGAAGTTATGGCCGACCCAAAAGGATCGGCCATAACGTCGCCTCTCAGTAGACCACGTGGACATCCTGACGAGGAAAACCGTCGCGGCGATTGAAGCGGGCGGCACCAAATTTGTGGTCGAGGTCTTTGGTGGTGGTCAGCTGGGTCGGCGTTTAACCATTCCCACAGCTGACCCCAAAACCACACTCTCATCCGTGGTCGATGCCATTAAAACCCAACTGGACGGCGGTTCGCTTAACGCAATTGGTATCGCAAGCTTTGGCCCCATTGATGTCGACCCCCTCTCTTCGCATTTCGGTGAAATTGGCGAAACACCGAAACAGGGTTGGGCCGGTGTTAATTTACGCGATTACTTCCAACGAGCGTTTAACTGTCCCGTAGGTATTGAGTCAGACGTTAATGGCGCAGCACTCGCGGAAGCCAGTTGGGACATTGAGCACCCAATCAACCACCTCGCGTATGTCACGGTTGGCACAGGGGTTGGCGTGGGTATCGTGCATGGCCGTTCGGTAAGTAACGGCACATCACATCCCGAGGTTGGTCATATCAGCGTTCCTCGACATGAGGACGATGCCGCCTTTGCGGGGGTTTGCCCTTTTCACGACGACTGCCTTGAGGGCCTTGCGTCGGGGCCTGCGATTTTTGAACGCTGGCAGGCG
>JAYOAN010000091.1:0-1124 GCA_038104285.1 Halieaceae bacterium | reverse complement strand
CGACTGCCTTGAGGGCCTTGCGTCGGGGCCTGCGATTTTTGAACGCTGGCAGGCGACGCTTTCAGACCTTGATCAAGAACACCTAGCTCACGACATTGAAGCGTTTTACCTTGGTCAACTCGCAGCGAACATCGTCCTTCATCATCAGCCCGAAAAGATTATTTTTGGCGGTGGTGTCAGTCAAACGTCAGGTTTGATTCCTCGAATCCAAAAAGAATGCCGATCAGCGCTTGGTGGCTATCTACCAGCCCTTGACTCATCAGAAGCTATCGCCTCGCTCATCCAGCCACCGCGTCTTGGTACAGACTCGGGTACTCGAGGTGCGTATATGCTGGGTAGGGCCATGCTGGATTAAGCTTCAGCCGGCGCTCTCCCGCATCTAGATGCGTAATAAAATTACAAAAACTCACTGATAATCCGTTTTATATCGCTAATTATGTATTTTTATTACATAATGCTGCGCAGATTATTGGGGGAAGACACACCGCTATGCACGCTGAAATTTTGCGAGTAACGCGCGCCATCGAGAATCGCAGCGAAGACCTACGCGACGACTACTTGAGCGACATTGAAGCAATGCGCACAGGCGCGCCAGATCGCAAACAATTGAGCTGCGGTAACCTTGCACACGGCATGGCTGCTTGCTCGACGGATGATAAGTCCGTCATCAAACTCATGGACTCTGCAAACATTGCAATCGTAACTGCGCATAACGACATGTTATCGGCGCACGAGCCCTACAAAGACTACCCAGAACGCATTAAAGCCGCGGTCCGAAAGATGGGCAGTACCGCCCAGATCGCTGGCGGCGTTCCTGCCATGTGTGATGGCGTTACGCAAGGCCAGCCAGGCATGGAGCTGAGTCTTTTCAGCCGAGACATTATTGCCCAAGCGACAGCCGTTTCTCTCTCACACCAGATGTTCGACGCAGCGCTTCTCTTAGGTGTCTGCGACAAGATTATTCCGGGCCTACTGATCGGCGCGCTTCAATTTGGGCATCTGCCGGTAATGACAGTACCTGCAGGCCCCATGACATCTGGGCTACCCAACAAAGAGAAAGTCCGCATCCGCCAGCTTTTTGCCGAAGGTAAGATTGGCCGTGACGAGCTACTCGAAGCCGAGAG